>JANOUN010000470.1:0-3885 GCA_031416875.1 Planctomycetota bacterium
CTGGAACTTGGCAAAGTGGATATCTACCGCAACAGCAAACTGACTCTTGAGCGGTTGGGCGAAAACATCTCCTACTTTGCAGTTGATGTCGATCGGCTGGCGATGCAAAAACCCGAGTTGCATCAACAGGCGATGACCGAAGTGGTGGCGATGTTCGAGCGGGGCGAGTTGAAGCCACACGAAATTACCGAGTTTCCAATTTCAAAACTCCCCGAAGCCATGAAGTTCATGACGCGGTCAGCGTACCATGGCAAAATCGTCCTGAATATGCAAAACGACCGAGTGCGAACACTACCGTCGCAAAACGCCACGTTCCGGACGGATCGCACCTATTTGATTTCCGCTGGTGCCAGCGGTTTTGGACTGGAGGTTGCCCGGTGGATGGCCGATCGCGGCGCGCGGCATTTAGTCCTGATGAGCCGGAGTGGCCCAAAGACTGATGCAGATCAAGTTGCCATCGAAACGATGATGGAACAGGGAATCAGTGTTCTCCTCGCACAAGCGGATGTCACGGACATCGACGCTGTCAAGCGACTTCTGGATCGCATCAAAAGCGGGTTACCTCCATTGGCAGGTGTGATCCACGGTGCCGCTGTCATGGACGACGCTTCGATTCCCGCGATGAATATGGAACGATTCGAACGGGTATTCAGCCCGAAAGCTCAAGGAGCCTGGAACCTCCATGAGGCGACGCTTGCGGCCGGAGTCAACTTGGATTTCTTCGTGTTGTTTTCGTCTATCTCCTCCGTGCTGGGATTCGTTGGCCAGGTCAACTATGCCGCAGCGAACTACTTCCAGGACGCCTTGGCCCAGTACCGCCGACAACAGGGATTGCCCGCTACCGCCGTCAACCTCGGCGTTTTGGGACAATATGCCGGGCTGTCGCGGAGCGTCAATGAGAATCAGGATGTCATTGGCCTGTTGGAAAGTCAGGGCATGTATGTGATGCCGCTGTCAAACATACTTGGCAAATTGGAAGCTGCGTTGATTCAGCAGCCTGTGCAGCGGATGGCCGCGAGGCTGGACTGGCCGTGGTTCCGCCTGGCCTATCCGCATCTGGCCCGCGATTCGAGATTCATCGAAGTGATGAGCGATGCCGCTTTGGCGCGGTCCTTCCGCCCCAAGGGGACAGGACTGCGGACAGAACTGGCGGAATTGGAACGAGACGAACGTCTTGAAAGGCTGCAACAGGAGTTGAGGGGAAAACTGGCACAGATGCTGGACGCTGCCCCGGAGAAAATCGATGTGTCCGCATCGATCGACATCCTGGGTCTGGATTCGCTGATGCTGACGGAGTTGCAGATTTGGATTGTGCGTTTGTTAAATATTACATTGCCTCTGATCAAGCTGCTGAAAGGCCCCAGCATCACGACCCTTGCAGCAGAACTGCTTGCCGATCTGGACGAGAGCGACGCTGGCACGGCGGGGTCCGAGACTTCCGGACCGGATTCTGATTCGTTCACGCTGGCAGACGTAGATGGCGTGCATGTCCTGAATCCATGGCTGATTCGCGGGGCGGGCGATCCCGACTCACCCTGTCGCCTCATTTGTTTCCATTCGATGGGAGTCGGTGCGTCCCTGTTCACCAGATTCTTGCTCAACCCACCGGACGACTATGACATCCTGGCCGTGCAGACACCGGGCCGGGAAAACCGAATGGCAGAGCCAGTCGCGGAACACTTTGACGAGTTGCTTAATCACATCGTGCCGCTGTTGCGACCGTTCTTTGATCGCCCGGTGGTCATCTGGGGGCACAGTTTTGGGGGTATTGTCGCCTGGGAAGTCATTCGACGTCTGCGCGAGGCCCATCATCTGGTGCCGGACCACTTCGTGCTGACGGGAACGGCAGCGCCACATTTAATGCATCGCTGGCAGAACCGTGAGGTCCTCCTCAAGGCGCTCATAACGGACAACAGTCCGGAATATCTGATGTCGTTGTCGCGGTATGTGGATGACCCTGAGTTCATCAAGTCGATTTTGCCTCTCATGCGGCGTGATTATCCTCTGCTGCAGAGTTTCCGCTTTCAGCGTCATGTGCCAGTTAGTTACCCGATTACGGCCTTCGCGGCTCGGCAGGACGACTTTGTCTATACCGACGAGATCCGTGAGTGGACGCAACATACCGTTGGCGGATTCGAGCTGATCGAAGTGGACGGCGACCATTGGTTTCTGGATCGGAATCGGGGACTAATCACAGCGACTCTGCAAAATATCGCCGCCAAGCACCTTGGAAATGATGCCAAGCACCTCGCCCAGTCGGTGACCACAGGAGTCGATGAGTAGTTGGCAGAATTCACTCCCCCCCGAGGCTTGGAATGCCGCGTATTCCGGGGACTCGCCGCCTGTTCCCGGGTGGATCACTGAGGAAACACCGTGGGATTGTCCAAGGCGAAATCCGCACCCAGAGACTGCAATGCTTGCCGGGCGGTGGTCACGTCTTGCTGAGCCTCCGGCCAACCGTAATGCAGTCCGACCTGGCCACGGGCGAGCAGGGATTGGGCATACTCGAAACGGGCTCCCTGGCGATCCGCGACGGCAAGGCTTTGGTCTAGGTAATCGCGAGCTGGACGAGCTAGTCCCTGTAGCGCAGCGATCAGGCCAATTTCCCGCAGCGCGTGCGGCAAGTCGGTCTGAAACTTTTTGGCAACGGCCAGGGCTTGCCGCGCCGCCCGATGGGCGCTTTGAAGCAGTTGGCGACGGTGATGGGGGGCTAAGCCAGTTGACTTTTGCCATTGCAAGCGATGAACCGTCGCCAACCAGGGCAATACGGGCGACACCCAGGCATTCATCATCCCGACCGCACGGCACAACTCGCGCGCCTGAGTAAGAATCCTGGCCGCCTCGGCCAATTCTGCCTGCTGTACTAAACGCACCGCTTCCGCCAACAGAACCTGCGCGGTTGCCTGGACATCGTTTCGTTCCTTTTCCATTGCTTCATGGACAATGTCGGCCGGTAATCGCCCGCCCGAAGCCCGCGACCAGACGTCGAGAGCGAATCCCGAAACCTTGTCGTCCCCCATTTCAGTGCAAGTTTCGTACAACCTCCTGGCTTCAGTGATCGCGCGGGTGAGTTCGCCCTTCCGGTAGACCGAATTCGCACTCGACCAACAGGCCATGTTTCTTTCCCACAAATCTCCGGTCCGTTCGAGGAGTCTGACCGCCTCACTACAGGCGCCGATGCATTCGTCAAACCTCGCCCCGACAAAGTACACGACTCCCAGGTAATGCAGCGATTGCCCTTGTCCGCAAACATCGCCCAGGTCCTTGCGTACTTTGAGTGATTTCTTCGCGAAGGCCTCACCGCGACTGAGCCAGGGAATCAAGGACATCACGGGGGCATGGGTCGCCCACGCGTGCCCCAGTTCGAGTGTTGCTGGATACCGCTCGGCCAGATTGATGGCATGTAGATGTGCCCACAAACACGCGATCACACCGCGGTCAAAAAAGTAGCCGTAGGCCAATGTTGTATACAGGCGAATTGCGAGAAATTCCTTGTCTGCATCGATCAGGTCCAGCCGAGCCAGAAACAGCCCTGGAAGCATCGTATGCAACGATTGCACGAACACTTCTCTGACAAGAAACAGCACAAACCCTGCCGGACTGGCCGGGATTCTTCGGCCCAGCAATCGGAGCGACTTTTCCAGTGCCTCGGCAGCCGTCCGATTGTCGCCTTGTTTGAAGGCAAGTTCGCCGAGCTTACCTTCGATCTGGGCTCGCGTGAAATTGTCCGTTGCCAGGGGCCTTGCCGTCTGAAACATTTGAGCTGCCGCCTGGTAGCGACCTCGCAACATGAGCACACCGCCCAGGCTCTCGGCAACGCGGTAGCGTGTTCCGCGCCGCGTTCGGCAATCCGATAAAGCTGCTCTGCAATTTCCAGGGCGTATT
>JANOUN010000471.1:0-6204 GCA_031416875.1 Planctomycetota bacterium
CGATTGAGGAATTCTACGGGGGCCTTTGCGTTGCGAATGAAATGAACACCATCGCTGACAAAGATCTGGCGATGGCTCACGCCGTCTGCCGTGCGCTGGGTCTGCCGGTTAGGAATCCTCCGACGAGCAGGATTGATCCGGTGGCAATTGACGATGCCGCGATCGTGCTGACACACAAACTCCGGTGGCACGATGGAACATCGAACGAGGCTGCCGAACAGCCTCAACCAAACCGTCCACGCATGAGACGTCCACACTTCGCAGCAACCAGTTCACCGACAACGTCGCTGACGTTGTTCGCACGGGAAGAATGACAGGCGTCGGCACTTTCTGCCGGATTGAGGATCGCCTCCGAGAACGTCCGACTCGGTTCATTCACGACTTCCATGATCAATGCTGCGAAAGATCCGATAACCCCCTCATGCCATGCGAAGATTCTCAACCAGCACCGACTGACTACTGGAGCGATGCGCGTACGCCTCTGTCCAGTCTGTTATTCTTGATTCCGTGGATCGTGGTCTATGAATTCGGCGTGCTGGTAATGGGGCAGGATCAGCCGGATGGCGTGCGGAACGGTGCGGATTTCTGGATGCGGTCCTTATTGTCGCACATGGGTTTTGGACAGGGAATGCTGCTGCCCGCGATTGTCGTCACGATGCTGCTGATATGGCACGTTCTGCGCAAGAACCCCTGGCAAGTGCGCTTCGAGACACAACTTGGAATGCTGGCAGAAAGCTTGCTGCTGGCAATCGGCCTTGTCGCTGTCGGCCAATGCCACGACATTCTGTTCCGGCAGCTGGCGGTGCAACAAGTGCCGTCTGCAGCACTGTTGAATTCCCTGGGGCCCGTCACCCGCGCCGTCTCATTCATCGGTGCCGGCGTCTATGAAGAGGTGATGTTCCGTCTCCTGCTGGTGCCCGCGGCATTTCTGCTCTTTCGGATGTTTGAATTTCCGGCCAAATGGGCAGCTGTCATGGCGGCAATCTGCACCAGCTTTCTGTTTGCGGTGGCACATCACATTGGTCCGTCTGCAGAAGCCCTGAACCTGTTCGCGTTCTCCTTCCGCATCGCCGCAGGACTTTTCTTTGCGAGCATCTTCCTGCTCCGCGGTTTTGGCATTACCGTCGGCTGCCACGCTGCGTACGACCTGCTTGTTGGAGTCGTCCTGGCAACACCACCCGAATAACGCGTGACGCGAGATCCGATACGCTCGCTGACATCGGCAGCAACTGCCGACCTGCGGCCGACCTCATAATCGTCATAACCGTCAGAGCCGACATATCCTGCCAAATTGCTTCAAGCGGCATCTTCGATCCGGCCGAAGAATCGACCAGTGGAGGTTCTGTCAGCAATTCGCGACTCCACATCGAACCACTGAGTGAGCCCTGCGCTTACCGGAGATGAATCATGCCGCTTCGCCGATCCCTGTTGTCAGTCCTGTGCCTTGCAGTTTTTGGAACCATTCCCGGCGTTGCGCAGGAAAAGGATCCGTTTGGCGAATGGGATCGCGAACAACTTCGCACGGAGGCGCAGAGTCGCCCGTTGAAACGCCAGGAAAAGGTCGCGGTGAAAGCTCCGGAAAAATCCACCATGACTTATTTCTCGCCAGCCGCCGAGGGGACTGCGAGCGGTGATGCAGTAAAGCCTGACGCATCTGCCACAATCCCCATGAGGGAAAGAGCCAAAACACGAGTCGAAGTTGAACGACTGCGTTCGGCCACTCAGCAGGATAAGGGCCCAGGCACAGTCGCCGCTGCCGTTCACAATGCATCCCGGCCGCCTGCGACGGCAGTAACTCCGAAAACCGAGCCGAGTCAGATTTCGACCGTGGCGTTTACCCCGGACGAATCCACAGCACCTCGAAGCGGAGGCATTCGCAGCGCGGCGTTCTCCCCGGACGCTGAACCATCATCCGCAAAGAAGGTCAGGATCGCTGCCGCCGCGCCAAATCCCGCGGACGAAGCCAACCCATTCGAAGAATTTCTGGGCACAGCAAGTTCTGCAAAAGAGAACGATGCGCAGGCAATTGATTTGGGCAGTGAGTCTGCAGATGAATCCGCCGAACCGCTGTTCAGTCGACCTGGCGCGGCCGCCGCGCCTCAAAAGCCCGCTCTCCCGGCCGGTGCGTCGCGCGTCACTGAATCCGTTCCTGCAGCTGACGCGGTGTCTGCTCCGGCGATGTCCGGTGCGAACAGCGGTCCTCAGTCGCCGGGGGTGACGGTGCAATGGGTCAAGCACGGTGGATTCAACGTTGGTCAGGAATGTGACGTGGAACTGATCGTCAAGAACACCAGCCAGTCGACTGTCCGGAGCGTGATGGCGGAAGCGGTGATTCCGCCGAACGTGGAAATTGTCGCAGCACGGCCGGCAGCCGTCGAAGGTTCGGAGATGCCGACATGGACCTTTGGCGAATTGCAGCCCGGCCAGTCGCGATCCGTGATGCTCAAAATAATTCCGCAGACACGGGGCGATGTGCGGCTCGATGCTTATGTCCGTCTGACCGGAACGTCATCGTCTCAGTTCGCAGTCCAGGAACCGATGATTGGCGTGGTTGTTTCCGGCCCGGAAATCGTCGAAATCGGCCAGCAGGTTGGTTACATCGTGCGCGTCAGTAATCCCGGGACCGGGCTGGCCAACAATGTGATTATTCAGGCGGCAGTTCCGGAAGGACTGGAACATCGCAACGGCAGTTTGCTCAACATCGAAATCGGTACGCTCAATCCCGGTGAATCGCGGCAGGCTCGTTTGAGTCTCACTGCGGTGCAGGGCGGAGATCAGCAACTGGCTGTGCGCGTCCTTGCGGACGGCGGACTTTCAGATCAGACCACCACTGCGATCGCCGTGGCAGAACCTCAGCTTGCAATCGCGCTCGCCGGACCGAAAGAACAAATCGCCGGACGATCAGAAGACTACACGCTGACAGTCAGTAACGGCGGCAACGTGCAGTCAACCAATGTGCGCGCGAAGTACATTATTCCTGATGGATTTACGTTTGTGTCGGCTGATCGCGGCGGTAAATATGTTGAGATCGATAACGCGGTCGAATGGTTCGTGGGCACACTGCAGCCGAATGATTCCAGTGACTTTATTGTGGTGATGAAGGCCGACGAAACCGGTGAAGTGGCTCATAAGGCCGGAGTCATTTCAGAACATGGCCAGGTGACGACCTGCGAGCTGATGTCGAATGTGATTGGCACCGCCACTCTGGATATGAAGATCGTCGCAGACCATCGTGAACTTCGCGTCGGTGAAGAAATTCGCTGGGAAGTGCAGATCCGGAATACGGGGACCCGCGCCGCATCCGGCGTCGGTGTGTCGTGTGAATTGCCAGCGGGTTTTGAATTCATTGAGGCAGAAGGTCCGACAAAGTATATCGCGGAAAACGGCGTGCTGATCTTTCGATCTATCCCGTCGATCGATGCGGCGGCGGATGCCAGGCTTGTCATCCGCGGTCGCTGTACTCGCGAGGGCAACCAGAGCCTGCGACTGCGTGTCGCGAGCGAATCGGTCACTGAGGTACTCATCGGTGAAGAATCCGCATCAGTGACGCGATAACCCAGCGCGGGCTTCGCCCGCAACCCATGTTCGAATCCGAAACCAGAAGTGTCGTCAACCTTCTGACTGAGTCCCGCTTCATGCGTCGTGTGTTGATTCAAGCAGGAACACGTCTGACAGAAAAATTGCCGACAGAAAAATAGACAACAAAATGCATTGTCCTTCTGCTCAGCAAACGTTGAGAGTTGAATATTCCTGAGAAGATTTTTGGCAACGCATCATTTTGAGGCCGACTCAATGCAGGCCGACTTCGCCGAAGTCGGCACAGCAGATTTCAGCGAAATCTGCTTACTTGTTTCGGTTGCGGGCGAAGCCCGCGCCAAGATTCATCTTTCTGTCACTCATCTTTCTGTCGCCTCGCTCCGACTTCTGTAAAGCGCTGACTGCAAATCTTTGCGGAACCGGAAGAAAATCATGGTTAGCAGTACGAAAAGTGCTTCGCGGCAGAGACCAGCAGGACAATCCATCAGCGACGCTTCTTCTTCCGATCCTTCGCGCGGGCTTTCGCGGCGTCGGAACGAGGAACGCGGAGATCCTGCTGGATCACTTTGTCGAGTCGTTTACTGAACTTCATGAAGTTCGTGATTTCTGCAGGCAGGGGCGAACTGAATCGCATGGGCTCACCGGTCATCGGATGAGTGAACCCCAGCGTCGAAGCGTGCAGCGCAAAACGTTTGTGAGCCCACGGGATCTCTTTCCAAAGATCTGATCGATAGCGATTGTCCCCCAGCACCGGATGCTGCGCTTCAGCAAAATGCACGCGGATCTGATTGCGTCGTCCGGTCTCAAGCTGCACGGTCACATGTGTCGTATCGGGTAAGCGTTCGACGACCTGGTAATGAGTCACGGCGAGCTGGCCTTCCTCTTCGTCTTCCGTGGAATACCGCGTCAGATTTTTTCCGGTCGCGAGGAAGCTGCGAAACTCACCGCTGTCCGGCCCGACAATTCCGGCAACTAACGCATCGTACTGACGTTCGGGCTTGCGCTGCCGAAACTGATTCTGCATCAACCGGGCATCTTCCTTTGTCTTGCCGAACATCAGCAGGCCCGACACGCCACGATCGAGGCGATGCACGACGAATGCACCGCGGCCCCTGCCTTCATGTTTCACATGTTCGTTGACGCGATACAACAGCGTGTGCGGTTCGCGTCCATCAGTCGGGACGGTGAGCAGATCCGCCGATTTTTCCACAACGACAACGTGCCGGTCCTCAAACACGATGGAGAAACCACGATGCTGTTGCTGCTGCGGGCGACGTCGCGGCGCATAGCGGCGATTCTCTTCGAAGCGTACGCGCACCTGATCGCCGACATTCAACGTGCGACCCGGATTCGTTTCGATCGTTCCGTTCAGCGTCACGCAATCGTGATCGAACAAACCCGTGACGTGCGAACGAGATCCGCCGGCAAGTTCCTGCACGCCGCGATCGATTCGTCCGTTGATCAGCGCAGACGATGCGTCGATGACAAGTTCACGACTCAGAAATGGCACAGGGGTACTCGAAATCAGCGGTTCGGAAGCAAAACGCTAAGGATATCCCGCGGCTCCGCCAATCGCGAGCATCGTACCGGGGAATCCTGCTGACAGTGAAAACTGCCGGGATTGCCACAACGATCTGTGTCCGGCAAAAAGTGCCGACGACGGGACCACAGGAACACATCAAAAGCGGCATTACGGGGATTTCTTCGAATTGCCGCAAAGTTTTGTGCGGAATCCTTCAGAACACCTGTTGACACTAAAGCCCGACCGGCGATATCACTCCGTCTCTCAACCCGGATTCGATTCCTGAATCCAAAATCTCCCTTCTGTTCTCCTCCCTTCTCTCCCCCTTCCGGAATCTCATCCGGAAGTCAGAGCATGTTCGCGGCCTTTGAATTGTTCGACTTTTGAATCTCATCAAAAGCCGATCGGCCCAATTCCACGAACTGTTCGTCCCTCCACTCGTCTCCCCTCTGACTCTCCACTCAGCTCCCAGATTGAGGAAATCATGAACGAGTTCCCAAACGGCGCTCATCATGAGCCGCAGATCCTGCGGTTCCCCCAGCCCACTCAGGCTGCGCCTTCCGAAACCAAATCCAATCCACCGGAAACGGAATCGACCACACGCACTGTGCTGGTCTTTTCGCCGCGTCCCGGTGCACGCCAATTGCTTGCCGACGATGTCCGCAAGCGTGGCATGCAGGTCTGTGAAACAGACAGTCCGGATGCGATGTTGTTTCACTTAAGTCGACAGGAATTCTGTTGCTGCATCATTGATGATGCTGACACAGTCTCCCGGATTCAGGAGGTCAACGCTGCAATTCGAAATCATTCGAAAGCCGCTCAGGTCATCTGCATCGTCGGCGAAGACTCCCGCTGGGGTCGTGAAACTGTGCCGACTTTCGAATGCGAAGTCCTTGAACGCCCATATTCAGCGTCACGTTTCGGAGCTGCGTTACTCAACGCTCTGCGACGCGGCGAACTGATCCGCGAAAACGAAAAACTGCGACGTCAGTTGCTCAACCGCAATCTGATGGATCTGGTTGGCAGCACGCCAGCCATGCAGTCACTGCGAGAATCCATTCGCATCGCAGCCGACGATGATCGTACGGTCCTCGTTCGCGGCGAACCAGGCAGCGGAACAACGCTGATTGCCGAAGGCCTGCATC
>JANOUN010000472.1:0-9870 GCA_031416875.1 Planctomycetota bacterium
GAGATCGGTGATCGCGTGCTGTTGACAGATATCGCCGCGGTCAATGCGGAAGTCAGCAAGCCAATCAAGCACACGACGCTTAAGCGAGCGAAGGCCAGCCCACAATTGCTGGGAATTACAAAGGCGGCGGTCTCGAGCGAAAGCTTTATCTCTGCAGCCAGCTTCCAGGAAACGACCAAGGTTCTGACTGAAGCGGCCCTTGGCGGCAAGGTCGATAACCTGGTCGGATTGAAGGAAAACGTGATCCTGGGGCATCTGATTCCGGCGGGAACCGGATTCCATCTGCATCAGGAAGCTCAGGTTCGAATTCATGATTCCGCATTGCGAGAACAGGAAGAGCAGAAAATGCGAATGGCCGCTGCTCGCAAGGATCTGATGGGGAATTCAGAATTACAGGCACGGCGGGTTGATCCCGACCGTCCTTCGGCACCTTCCCTGGCGGATTTGACCCCCGATGAATTGATCTGATGAGTGAATTTGAGTGATCGTTGACATGCAAGGTTGACGATCGAGGAAAACGCGGATAGAGTGCTGCGTTTTCCGCATTTCCGGTGACAATTGTTTTTACCGTCCTTTGTGCTGGCTTTCAGCTTTTTGTCTGGCGAACTATGCCCACGATCAATCAACTTATTCGGAAACCCCGAAAACAACAGCGCACCAAGTCGAAAACACCCGTGCTTGAGGGATGTCCTCAGAAGCGTGGCGTGTGTTTGCAGGTGAAGACTGTCACCCCGAAAAAGCCAAACTCCGCTCTGCGAAAGGTGGCCCGTGTTCGCCTGTCGAACAGCAAGGAAGTGACGGCTTATATTCCGGGCGAAGGTCACAACCTTCAGGAACACTCAATCGTCCTGATCCGCGGCGGTCGTGTACGTGACCTTCCGGGTGTGCGTTACAAGATCGTTCGCGGTGTACTCGATACGCTGGGCGTTTCGGATCGTCGTCAGGCCCGTAGCTGTTACGGAGCCAAGCGTCCCAAGGGCGGCGCTGCTGCCGGCAAGAAATAATTTACTGTATTCCAGCCGCTGCGTTGGCTGGGATTCGCGATTACTGTAGTTCAGTCGCTTCGGTGGCTGAGATTTATGATTCAAGTGATTGAGAGTTTCCTTCGATGGTTAAGAAGTTCACCGCCAGCCGCAAGCAATTGAAGCCGGACACACGCTTTGGCAGTTTGCTGGTTTCCAAGTTCGTCAACTGCCTGATGTACGATGGTAAGAAGAGCACCGCGTCAGGAGCATTCTATCGCGCCATGGAAATTGTGCAGAAGCAACTGCCGAACGAAGATCCCCTCAACGTCTTTGTCACAGCTGTGGACAACGTCAAGCCTGCGATCGAAGTTCGATCCAAGCGCGTCGGTGGTGCGACCTATCAGGTGCCAACCCCCGTCAGTTCACGCCGTCAGCAGGCGCTGTCAATTCGCTGGCTTCTGGAAGCCGTACGCGGCCGCAAAGGTCGTCCGGTTGACAAGTCACTTGCTGAAGAACTCCTGGCAGCCTTCCGCCGTGAAGGTGCTGCAATGAACAAACGCGAAAACGTGCATCGTATGGCGGACGCAAACAAGGCATTCTCCCACTTCGCCTGGTAATGCAGGAAATGATCAGCATCTGATCCAATTCAAACTACAAATCGCCGGACAGGATTTTCGAAAATCCCGCCCGGCTTTTTTTGTTGGTTCTCTGTTTGAAGGTCTGCGCGGAGAGCTTTCCTTGACTGACATTGCGGACATACCTCAGAATTTCCCGACTAGCTGGCGGGCAGTGGCAGGGGATGAGTTTTCGAAAATGTACTTCCGGGAACTGCAGAGGTTCGTCGAGACTGAGCGCCGGGAACATTGTGTATTCCCCGCTCCCGAAAACGTCTATCGTGCCTTCGAATTAACGCCGCTGCCGGAAGTGCGTGTCGTGATGCTGGGGCAGGATCCGTATCACGATGACGACCAGGCGCATGGATTAAGTTTTTCGGTGAGACCCGGCGTGAAGTCGCCTCCTTCGCTGCGAAACATCTTCCGGGAACTGCATTCAGACCTCGGGACGGCCCCGGCGAATCACGGTTGCCTTGACGCATGGGCTCAGCAGGGCGTGCTGCTGCTGAACACGGTTCTGACCGTACGAGCGCATCAGGCGCATTCGCATCGCGGCAAAGGATGGGAAGAATTTACGTCGCGCATCATTCGGGCGATCAACGAGCAGCCGCGTGTCGCGTTTGTGCTCTGGGGCAAACCGGCTCAGGAAATCGCGGGAACGCTTGCTGACCGTCACCTTGTGATTGAGAGTCCTCATCCATCGCCGCTGTCCGCGTATCGAGGTTTCTTCGGGAGTTGCCCGTTTTCACGGATCAACTCGTTTCTGAAGCAGACTGGTCAGTCGGAGATTCAGTGGGAACTGCCGGCGGAAAGCAGGATCGCCGCGCCGCTGGACAACAGTTGTTCGGCGACCAGCACACCAATCTGATCCGGACCGTCAGCCGGTCCCGATGCTGTTTGTTCCAGACGCGTCGTGCCATCGAGACTCAACAGCACACCGGTCAGCGTCAGTCGATCGCCCTCCACCTGAGTCCATGCGCCGAGCGGAGCGTGGCAACCGGCGCGGAGTGTTCTCAGCAGCGAGCGTTCGGCAAGAACTTCGGCCAGAGTTGTGTCACAGGTGATTTGCTGAAGCAGCGCGCGAGTGGCTTCATCTGCAGTGCGGCATTCGATTCCCAAAGCGCCCTGGCTGACGGCCGGATACATGATTGGCGGTTCGAGCAACAGCGAAATACGATGCGCCAGTTCGAGCCGCCGCAGCCCGGCTTCTGCGAGGATGATCGCGTCGTACTGACCTTCGTCCAGTTTACGAATGCGGGTATCGACGTTGCCGCGAATCTCGCACAATTCAAGATCCGGCCGCAGATACAGCAACTGAGCCTGCCGACGAGGACTGCCCGTTCCGATTTTTGCACCTTTTGGAATGTCGTCGAGACTCTGAATGGCATCGGCGTTCAGCGGCAGCAGCAAGGCGTCGCAGCGTTGTTCGCGTTCCGGCACAGCGGCAAGAACCGATCCGTCGGCCGATTCCGTCGGCAGATCTTTGAGACTATGGACGGCAATCTCCGCGCGCTTGTCCAGCACTGCCTTCTGGACTTCCCGCGTAAAGACACCCGTGCCGCCAAATTGCCGCAGGGCATCGGACTGATTGGAGTCACCGGTGGTCACGATCGGCACCAGTTCGACCTCAGGCGCTGCAGGCAGACTCCGCAGCCGGTCCGCCAGATAATGAGCCTGCCAGAGGGCAAGCGCACTTTTTCGTGTTGCGATTCTGATCATGGATCGCCAAGTTTCCCTGCAAAGTGGCCCGCACGTTGATTGGCCGCCACGATTTTCTCAAAGCGCCCGTCGCTTCGGTGAAAACGGAATGATAGCAGCCAGGCCGTTTGATGCGCTGCTGGAACCAGCGATCCAGAGTCTGGTTGCAGATCGGCCTGCAATTCTGCACCCGCTTCGCCGTGGAAAACCGGATCAACTTGCCCGTACATGAAGATCGAATCGTGCGCAAACGACCCCGAAACAGACTGCGTCGGTGTGTCGGACCGACGCGCGCAAGCGAAATCCGGCTTCCCGCTTCGGTCGTGACCACCGACGCAGTCTGTGAAGTCATTTGGCCCGCTTCGGTCGATGTGACCGAAGCAGATTGGAGACCGCTTGTTGGAAGCTAAGGATGGGTGACGACCGACGCCGGAAATGGCAACCTCCCTAAATAAGTCGGCCGATGGTATCGTTGAGCGGTGGCTGTTGGTTCAGTTTGCCGCTGGCCCACACTGCGGTCGTTCAACCCTCTCCGATGTAAGACCATCAACTGAAAGTCGAGTGCGGGAAAACCGCCCGTGCATTGCAGAGAGAGGGGAGATCGAGCCCATTCTGTGCTCCCTACCCCCATCAATTCGGTCACCGGCTGTGGTCGTCGTGGCGCGTCGCCTGTCAATTGAAAATAGAGCCCATATCTCCCCGACCTGGAAGTTGACAAACGTGCATGGGTTTGAATACTTTACCTCCTTGCTAGTGCCGCTCAAGTGAGGAGCGAGTCGTGATTGTCGCCATGTCTCGGCGCGCTTCGCGCCTCTATTCAAACAAATTCACTGGAGGTGACGAATGTCGATACCGAGAATCCAAGACTGGCTGACTCCGACCTTGTGGAAGCGACGCCTTCGACGGAGTCGCACTTCCCAGTGGCGACGGTTGGCCACCGAATCACTGGAAGAACGCTGTCTGCTTACTACGGTCATCTTGAATCCTGTCGCGGATGGAATCGTCGCCGATCGAAATCTCGACGGTGCGTTTGAAACGGCGGTCGTCTCGGGAAGCTCGATCAGTGACCGCTGGTTCACCGATTCCTCGATCGGACAGGAACGCGGTATCTTCGAGTTTGACCTTTCCCAAGTCGCAGCCGGGACGCAGATCAGTTCAGCTCGGCTTCGCTTGAGTGTGAATTCGTTCACATCAGGTGCGGAGAATCCGCAGTTCCGTCTCCAGGGATACGCTGGCGACCGGGTCGTTTCGGCTGCCGACGGCGCATCGGGGGCAACGCTGCTGGGAACTTCCACGATCACCGCATTGGGCGTGCACGAGGTAACGCTGGATCCGGTGACACTCCAGGCATTTCTGGGCACGATTGCTGGGATCCGCCTTGAGAACACGGCACTTTCAGCACAATGGTTTACGGTCGCCAGTCTGGAGAATCCCAGCGCAGCGCCTGCACAACTCGTGCTGGAGACCGTTGCTCCCCCGATTTTTGTCAGCCCGCTTTCCGGCCTGACGACGACTGAATTGGGCGGTACTGCCACGTTCACGGTCGTTCTGTCCGCGCAGCCTACGGCCGACGTTTCGCTCGCGTTGTCGTCCAGCGACTTGAGTGAAGGGACCGTCTCGGCCAGCAGTCTGACCTTCAATTCGGCCAATTGGAACGTTCCGCAAGCGGTGACCGTGACAGGGGTGAGCGACCCTGACATGGACGGCAACGTCGCGTACAGCATCGTCACCGCGCCGGCGACGAGTTCCGACCCCGTCTTCAATAACTTTGACGCGCCGAACGTTTCCGTCACCAACCTTGACCACGAGTGGACCCAACTAACGTTGAGCGGCGGCAACCTGCTCATCACCGACATCGTTAGCGGCGGCAAGCACGACACGTTAACCATCCAGTCCGACACGACCAACAGCAAGTTCATTGTTAGCGACCCGAATTACAGCTTGATCGCAACGGGCATCCCGGGTGCCGTCGTGAGCCCCGACCAGCACGTCGTGGAAGTTCCGTTCTCGTCGGTAACAGGTACGCAGATCACGGTCAACACGCTGGGCGGCAACGATTCGTTGACCGTCGACTTCTCGTTGGGCAATTTTACCAGGACGATCGGCTACAACGGCGGCGTTCAGAGTTCCAGCGACTCGCTAACGCTTGTTGCGGGCTCCTTCAACACGGTAACACACACGTTGACGAGCGACGGCGCGGGAACCATCGACGTCACGGGCAATAGCCAGGTTGTCTACACAGGGCTCGAATCTGCCACCGACAGCCTGATCGCGGTCGACCGCGTCTTTTCGTTCAATGGCGGGGCCGAAACGATCACGCTTAGTGACGCCGTCGGCACCAACATGACGATTGACTCGACAATCGGTGCAGCGGTGACGTTTGCCAACCCGACCGGTTCGATGACGATCAACGCCGGTACGGGCAACGACACGGTCGCCGTCCCCTCCGTGGATGCGAACGGGCCGTACAACGCCTCGCTGACGATCAACGGCGATGCCGGCAGCGACACGGTCAGCCTGGGCGCTGACATCACCTTCGCTGCGGGCAAGAACCTCGACGTTGATTTGCAAAATGACGCGGCTGCCGGGGATGCCGATCGGGTGGTGGTCAGCTCGAACGCGAATGTCCGCGCGTCCGGCGCGGGCACGATCACGGTCAAAGCGAGCCGCGACGTTTTTCTTGCAGGTGGTTCGAGCCTGGAAGTCGTCAACGGCGATCTCATCGTCGCAGCGAACCAGCAGGCGACTCCCACGACGGGGGCGTTTCAGGGTGTCAATATCAACGGTGGCTTGCTTCGGTCCACAGGAACCGGCAACGTTACGGTCCTTGGCAGAGGTGGCAATGATCCGACGACTTCGACCCACATCGGCGTTTTCGTGCAAGCTGGCGGCGCGGTCGAATCGACCAGTAACGTGGCCGGCGCGGGGACGATCACAGTCGTCGGCACAGGTGGAGCGGGAACCATCATTAACTACGGCGTGAGAGTCTTTCGGCCGGACAGTCGCATCACCTCCGCCGTTGGTGACATTCAGATCACGGGAACCGGAGGGGCTGGGACCGGCAACTATAATGGCGGCATCATCGTCGACATCGGCGGCGAGATCCGATCGTGGGGCACGGGGACCAACGCTGCCGATGTGACTCTAACCGGCAACGGTGCTCAGGGAACGAATCTCGCGGTAGGTGTCCACGTCGATTCAGCCACCATTACGACGGTGGACGGCGACATCCAGTTAAACGGCACCGGCGGCTCCGGCTCCGGCAATTACAATATCGGCGTCGATATCTTCGGAACGACCGGTGTTGTTGCTTCGACGGGGACCGGCACCTCGGCCGGTACGATCACCATTAACGGTACGGGCGGCGGTGGTATCGACTTCAATACGGGCGTGTTCATCGACGGTGGCGGTCGGGTGAGGTCGGTGGATGGCGCCGTGCAATTGAGCGGTACCGCAGTGGATACGACCGGGCCGGGCAACAACGGAATTCACTTCGAGACGGGCGGGGGGCTGAGCACCTCAGGCACGGCGACCGCCACCTTAACAGGCGCTGCAGCCAGCCTGTCCAGTTTCGGCATCGCCCTTCTGAACCCGTCGACAATCACGTTAACGGGTGCGACGAACGCCTTCATCGCGGACCGAACGAGCATCAACGCGTCGGGGGCCGCGATCAACGCCGCCTCGAAGTCTGTCGCCTTTCGCCCGAAGACCAGTGGCGTGGCCATCAATCTGGGTGGCGAGGACGGCTTTGGCACGCTCGGTCTGACCGACGCGGAGTTGAACCGTGTCACTGCCGGCACGATTCAGATCGGCGACAGCAGTAGCGGTGCGATCACGGTCATCGCGCCCGTCGCACACGCGACGAGCAGCAACTTCGAACTGACGAGCGGCAGCAGCATCAACTTCAACTCCGGCTCACTGAGCACCGGCGGGGGCACGCTGTTGCTCACGCCTGGGCCCATGGCCAGCGTCCAGCCCAACACGAGCGGCGTAGATGTGATCGCGTCCGCACTGTCATTCGGCACCAGCGCGAATCTTGCCATCCCCATCAACGGCACGACCGTCGATGCTCAATATCGCCAACTCAAGGTTACTGGCTTGGTGAATCTCACTGGCGTCGATCTGGTCCTCAGCGGCTCGTACGTGCCAACGGCGAGCGACAGTTTCCTGATCGTGGATAATGACGGCAGCGACCCGGTCACCGGAACATTCAATGGCTTGGCCGAAGGTGCTACCGTTAGCGTCAACGGTGTGAGCAAGAAGATCACGTATGTGGGGGGGACCGGCAATGATGTGCTGCTCAGTTCGCTCCCGCTGACCATCTCGATTGACGCCGTTTCCATAGCGGAGAATGGCGTGGCAACGACAGCGACGGTGTCCCGTACTAATTCGATCAACAACGTGCCGTTGACGGTGAGTCTGGCCAGCAGCGACACAAGCGAAGCCACGGTTCCGGCCACGGTGACAATTCCGGCCAATCAGTCGTCGGTCACGTTCAGTATCTCGGCGGTGGACGACGATTTGCTGGACGGCACTCAGACGGTCTGGTTTTCGGCGGCGGCCAGCGAGTATTTGGGGGGTAGTCGATCCATCAGCGTGACGGACTACGAAACCCTGACCGTCTCCATCGCCACAGCTTCGATTGCCGAAAATGCTGGAGCGGCGGCCACGATGGCGACAGTCACACGCAGTAACACAGACACGAGCGAGGCCTTGACGGTGAACCTCGCCAGCAGCGACACGTCGGAAGTAACCGTGCCGACCAGTGTGGTGATCCCAGCCGGTCAGATCGCGGCAAGCTTCACGATAGACGCGGTCGATGACACTGTGCCTGACGGCGCCCAGGCGGCGACGATCATTGCTTCCGCCAATGGTTATGTGATCGGCATGGGTGCCATCGAAGTGACGGACGCACCGACAATTTCCGATCTGACTGACCAGACCACGGATGAAGACACGCCAACAGCACCGATCCCGTTCTCGGCTGGCGATAGCACCAACTTGATTCTGATCGGCAGTTCCTCCAACACGCTCCTGGTCCCCAACGCCAACATCGTGTTCAACGGCAGTGGGGCCAGTCGTACCGTCACCGTCACGCCCGCCCCCAACCAATCAGGCACCGCTACGATCACGGTTACGGTCAGCTACAACGGCACCACGACCAGCGACACGTTCGTGTTGACGGTGACGGCCGTCAACGACACGCCTGTGGCTGGCGCCGGCGGGCCATATACAGTGGCGGAAGGCAGCAAGTTGGTGTTTGATGCCTCTGCTTCATTCGATTTGGAGCAGCCCTACACGGAGCTAACCTATGCCTGGGACCTCGACTACGACGGGGCATCGTTCGATGTCGATGCAACCGAGGTATCTCCATCCGTCGTGTTTGCCGACAATTTTGCCGCCCGCACAATTGCCACCCGCGTCACGGATTCCGGCGGACTCTCTCATATTGCTACGACCACGTTGACCGTGACCAACGTGGCTCCCAGTGCCCTGGTGACAGGTGCTGCAGGAGGCGTTTCAGGCCAGACTCGGGTGTTTACCTTGGGAGCAGGGGATCCATCGTCCGTCGATCAGGCCGCGAACTTCACATTCAATATCGACTGGGGCGACAACACAACTCAGGTCGTTACTGGTCCAGTCGGCATCACCGTCGGTCATGTCTATGCCGTAACCGGAACATATGTCGTTCGAGTCACCGCGACTGACAAGGATGGTGTAGCCGGTGAGCTTTCGACAGGTCTGTCGCTATCAATCGTGGCTGCCCAAACCCAAGGCAACGATTTGGTGGTTGGCGGCACACCTGGAAGCGAGGCGTTTACGTTCACTCCCGGGGCCATCGCCGGCACGTTCACGGTGAAGCTTGGAAGTTCGACGCTCGGCACATTCAATCTGGGGCCGTCCGGATTCGTGAACATCTTTGGTCAGTCCGGGACCGACTCGGTGACGATCAACGGGAATGCGGTTGCCGATACGTTTCGAGTCACCGACATAAATACGATCGCGCTCAATGGGATTGAGGTTCGCAGCCAAGGAGTGGAAGGTTGGCAGTTCAACGGCTTGGGGGGGACGGACACACTGGTCGGACCCGATCTGAATAACGCTTGGTTACTTACAGCGGCGGGTGGCGGTATCCTCAATGGATCGATCCAGTTTGCCACAATGGAAAACCTCACCGGTGGTGCGACCGCCGATACATTCAAGATCAACAGCGGCGGCGCATTGAGCGGCGTCGTTAATGGTGGCGGCGGAACGAATGTTCTTGATTACTCGTCCATTACGTCCGCCGTCGTGGTGAATTTGGCCAACGCATCGGCATCGTCTCTGGGCGGTGTCGCGATCTTCACTGTGGTCGTTGGTGGGTCCGGCAACGATACGCTCACCGGTGGGCCCGCCGGCAGTATTCTACTTGGGGGCGCGGGAAGCGACGCGCTTCAGGGCGGCAGTGGTCGCGACCTTCTGATCGGCGGCTCAAACGCTGATACGCTCCGCGGCGGAGCTGGTGAAGATCTCCTGTTCGGCGGTAGGACGAGCTACTTCAACGAATCGACAAAAGAGCTCGACTTGGTAAGTTTAGACGCGATCTTCCAGCA
>JANOUN010000473.1:0-1696 GCA_031416875.1 Planctomycetota bacterium
ACTTGTCATGGTTTCGTTCTTTGAAAACCTCAGACTCACCCTCAGCCCACGACTTCATTAAATGCCGCGCTTTGAATTAATCGCAACCACAACTTTCGGCCTGGAATCCGTCGTGACGAGGGAACTCGAACGGCTGGGTTACAAGGATATGCGAACACTCGACGGCAAGGTGCATTTTTCCGGAGATGAACGGGATATTGCGCGCTGCAACATGTGGTTGCGTTCGGCCGATCGGCTGTTGATTAAAGTCGGCGAGTTTCATGCGCCGGATTTCGGCGCCCTGTTCGATAAGACGGTCGATCTTCCATGGAGCGACCTGCTTCCGGTCGATGCGACGTTTCCTGTCGCAGGCCGCAGTGTGCAATCACGACTGCACGCAGTGCCTGCCGTGCAGGGATGCGTCAAGAAGGCGATCGTTGAAAGTCTGAAAAAGAAGTACAACCGCTTTCGTTTTGACGAAACCGGTGCAGAATTCGCCGTCGAAGTGTCTTTGTTACGGGACGTTGCGACGCTGACCATCGATACGTCGGGCGACGGACTTCACAAGCGCGGCTATCGCGAATTCGCCGGTCCCGCGCCTCTGCGCGAAACCATGGCGGCGGGATTGCTGCAGCTCAGCTACTGGAATCGTGATCGTCAGTTCATCGACCCGTTTTGCGGCAGCGGCACGCTTCCCATTGAGGCGGCTTTGATCGGTCGGAACATCGCACCGGGATCCGGGCGTTCATTCATCGCAGAGGACTGGCCCTGGATGGATCGAAAAATGTGGAAGGACGTCCGCACGGAAGCAAAGGACCTGCGACAGCCTCGGATGAGCGAATCGATTCAGGGTTTCGACCACGATCCGGCCGCCATCCGTCTTTCTGAGAAGAGCGCTGCGGAAGCCGGCGTTGGCGGAGATATTCAGTTTCGCGTTCAGGAAATCAGTGAATTCAAATCCAGCCGCGAATACGGCGTGGTCGTCTGCAATCCTCCGTATGGAGAACGCATGGGCCAGCCGGAAGAAGTGGAAGCCGTCTATCGGGAACTGGGCCGCGTCTGCGATTCGCTGCCAACGTGGAGTTTCTATGTCCTCACGTCCAACACCTGGTTCGAAAAACATTTTGGCCGCCGCGCCCCGCGCCGCAGAAAACTCTACAATGGCAGGCTGGAATGTCAGTTCTATCAGTACATGGGTCCGGCTCCGCCACGAGAACGCGATGATGCCATAGCGGATGCGGCAGTCGTAGATGAAACAAATGAGGCCGCGCCCAATAGTGTTCGGCACTTCGATTGCAGTTGAGGCTTGTCGAGGGGTCGCAAAAGGGAGGGGTCGCAAAAGGGGACATTCTACTTTACAGCGGGTGTGCTTGCGGTTAACATCCTTGATGCCACGAACATCCAGAGCATCCCGCGGTGGTTTTGTTTACCATGTTCTGAACAGGGGCAATGGCCGCAGCGACGTCTTTCACAAAGATGACGACTTCGCCGCGTTTGTGAACCTGATGCGGGAGGCTCACGAAAAGGTGCCAATGCGGCTGACTGGGTATTGTCTGATGACAAACCATTTCCACCTCCTGTTATGGCCGCATGAGGATGGAGATCTCAGTCGGTGGATGCAATAGGACATGACGTCACATGTCCGGCGTTGTCATCGGCACTACAAAGGCAGCGGGCATTTCTGGCAGGGGCGTTTCAAGGCGTTTCCGGTTCAGTC
>JANOUN010000474.1:0-3825 GCA_031416875.1 Planctomycetota bacterium
TCCATCTCAGCGCGAATTGTGGCGCTCAGCTGAGCAGCCATGATTTCCGAAACTTCGATCTCGGTCTTGCAGGATGGGCACGTGAGGACATTGAGCATTTCGAACTCCACAGCTGGAATGAAAGTAAGCAGACTGTGGAAAGCATAAAGCACGAACCGTGCCGAAGAGCCCCAATAGCCGGACCACCTGAAAATGCTTGAGAAATCGTCGTGTCGCGATCTCGAGGCGGAAGAATTCTTTCTGTGCGAAATATTCCTTCCCGTATCACGCGTTGTGAATTGAATCGCCGACGTGATCAGGATTGGTTGCATCCAGTTCCTCGACGGTTCGAAAGTGTTTTGCCGCACCTTCCAGTTCACATTTTGGAAAGTTGCGAGCGATACTGAAACCACGGGCCGCCTGCCGGACGGCTTCGGCTTTTTCGAGGACACTGACTTCCGAAAACTGCCTGATCCAGTTTCGATCGGTCGCATGCATTTCGGCTTTCAATTCGTCCAACTCCATGACACAAAAGCCATGCGGCGGCCCTGCCAGACGCGCGCCCAATGTCGTCTTGCCGGCCCCAGTGATACCTCGCAGAATCAACAGCGTTGGAAGGGTCACTTTTCATCCTTGTTTGACGGTGCGAGCAGGCTCAATCTCTGAATGTTGTTGCTCATAAGTTTTTTGATCCGGTTTACATGTGGTGCCCATGTGGGCGAGGAATTCAGAAGCTGGTTTTTGACCGGGCGTTTCCATCGTCTTCATGGTGTCCCGATCCTGTACATCAGGTTCAGGTTGTCTTGTGGGTTGTCAGATTTGAGTTGTACATTGGGAAAGTTGTGTTGTAGCCAGTGCATTGTGAGTTCCGTAATGTACAGGAAGCGAGGCGGTTCGTGATCAACTGATTTCGCCAAAAGTCCTGCCTGGCCGCGGTGAATGGTCTGCAAGGTGTACTTCTTGCCCTGAACGCCACTCGGATAATTCGTGTGAAAGAACGCAAGCTTGATCAGCCCATGTCCGGACTTCAGTGGGGTTAAGCCTTCAACGCGAATTGGTGACAATGACATTGAACACATATCAGTTGCATTAAACTCGTCTCCGAGCAGCATCATGGCATACCAGCGTCTGAGTTGGAGAGTAAACTGAGTCATGAGTTCGTAGTTCGTCGTCTGGATGTTTGTGTTGACCCATGCAGAAGGTGTAGGGGAATGCAATCACGTCTGCTTGTCGAGTGATTTCATCTGGCGCGCGACGTCAAAGTTTAACTTCCTCCAGACCGCATGTTTCGCAGCTGGATCTTCCGATACAGTCGCAGTGCTCGGGAATACGAACGGCGAAATCCGGGTAGATTCGCTGGATCGATGTAGTGCGGCCATTTCATTCGTCAGGACCACTTTTGGAGAGGCCTTGCCGATACCCCAGTCTCTAATCGACCACAGATGTCAACTCAAAGTTCCCACCGGTCGTCATTCGCGAACGCAGAATGGGTAATCTCCGAGCGGAATCGTCGTCGATTTGCACCTGACTTTCAGCGTGGGAACTCATCTTTCCACATTCGCGGAAATCAATAGAATACCTCCAGGTTTCAGATGTCAATTTTGAGGAACGGAGTCCTCAGCTATGCGTGAAGAACTTCAGAAGATTTATGACCTGTATGTGATCTATCATCAGTCCTTTCGTCAGGACTTTTTGATTCATTGTAGTGCTGTGGTCTCACCTGAGCGGACGCCGGCGTTGTTGACAATTGACGGGTTTGCCGCAATTTGGCAGCATTGGCATGAAAACGGCAGGCAGGCAGAGTGGCGCATTCGATTTGAACGGGGATACTCACGCTCGAAGCTGCCGTTCTCGAAATCCATTCGAGCCGCCTTGGTCCGGTCCGACGCTCAGCAAGATGATCAACTGGCATCTGCCGCGTAGAATGCGGTCAGTCTGGCGATGGCCCGCCGAATGCCTGCGAGGCTTCGGCGGACGTTACAGGCGTTTGTTCTTCAGCGGCGTTAGTGTTCTTCGCAATCTTTCGAAGATTCACATCAATCAGCCACTCTGCCAAGTTTTCGGCGGAATTCTTCACGAACGCGAGATCAAACATTTGCCGCATGTCGGATTCGGAAAAGCCTTGAGTGTCGAGGCCCGCCCAATCGCAGAGCTTCTTCAAGAAGTCTTCTGGATCTCGCATCGACGCTCGCAGTCCCGAGAACCCAAGAAGTAGATCAGCGACAGCCATCCTGTGCATCCCGCTCTCCGGCAATTGCAATTGCACGTTCTCCGCCAGCACTCGCACCCGCGCAACAATGCCATCAGTTTCCGACAACGATTGATCGGGACAAACATGTTGATCCAGGATCAAAATGAATTCTTCCTCGGAGCTGCTTAGAGCATTTCTACTGATAATTTCCGGGACAATTTCATCGACTCGCTGGAAATATGCCTTCAAATCGTTGATTTCGATTTTCTGCTGTTCGAATTCAGGATCGCTCGTGATGTCGCGCCAAATGAGATCGACATCGTGTTTCTCCCCCACCTCAAGGACAAGGCGACGAAACACGCCTTTTTTGGACAGATAGGCCAAAGTGCGATCTTTCTGCTCCTGTTCAATACCGCATTCTCTGTTAGCAGTCAGCCACGCATCATAAAGTTGTTGGATAAAAGGCTGTTTACGGATCAATTGCCGGACGAACTTTGAGGTCGCTGCGATACCACGGGATGCTGCACTGGCCTCGTCGGAGTTTGCAATATCTGCCAAGGGTCTGGCATACAAAATGTCCTGCACAAAGTTGCGAATCGCAACTTCGGCCAGCAAACCATTGAGAGTCAGGGCCAGCTGCGTTCGAGTCTTCAATGAAATCCGGTCATCAAACAGCATCAGCACCATATCAAGGCACGCTGACATGTCTGATCGTAACCTTAGCACACCAACAGCCTCGTTCACATCACGGACCGGCACGATGACCGTCTCAAAGGCATGCAGAACATATGACAATGCGGAACGGCCGGCCACGACGCTCCCGTCAATGTCATAGACGCACTCAGTTAATCCTTCAGCATTGAGGATTGCGACAAGTCCATCACGTGGCGCGATTCGGGCAAACAAAGGCATTCCCATTGCGTCAGACCTCAACGACATCAACGTTGTGACTATGTAGCACTTCCTTCACCGCATCCCAATAGCCAAGATGGCGGATGGATTCATGGACCACATCCATTTCGATCCTGACGGCTTCAAATGTGAACGCTGTCATGGAATCAAACACGATGACCTCCACAAAGTCACCGTCACTGGACGTTGAACTATTCTTCACGATAAGCCCCGGAAAGTCTTCCGATTTCATCGCAGAATGAATGGCAGCTCCGACTTTCGCAACACAGAGCTTGCCTCGATCCGGCCATGTGCTCCGTAATACGTCGGAAAGATTGCCGCGCGTCGAAAACAATTGTGCCGAATTGCCCTCCACGCAGGATGCACGATGGGCGATCATCTTCTCAGACAGTTGGACAGTGACATTGCCATAGCTCGACAGCGATTCACCGTTCAGAGAAAGACTTGCGTAGTGGACGTGGCCAAGGTGTTCATCCTTGCCAAGCAGTTCGCGCTCCGCTTGAATCCGGAGTGCAGGCCAGTCATAGTTTGCGGCTTTTTCATATCGAAGTCGCAGACGTTCAATATCGTGAAAGGGTTTGTAGAGATCGGTTCCAGATGCAATTTCTGCGTGCAGTCTGAGAAGTTCGCAGCGGAACACGGCGTTGGAGGATTTGCAGACTGTTTCGAATTCCACCAGTTGTGAAGAGCATCGGCGAGTCTGTGCGTCGGCGATTACAGCCTGATACCGCTGTTCAAGGGCG
>JANOUN010000475.1:0-3123 GCA_031416875.1 Planctomycetota bacterium
CCAGAAAGCGCACGATGCGTCGCAAGCCGCAGTTGGCGTCCTGGTCAAACACGAGATGCATTGCCACGAGCACCTTCTGCAAAAAGCCCACGCCGTGCGGGCTTTCAAAAAAAGCGGCGAGCGGCGGGGACAGATCGATCGCCCGTTTCCGATCGATCCAGAACTGCAATGTGGAGCGCGGGATGTGGTGCTCGCGAGCAAACTCTCGCTGCGAGACCTCCGGTGCCGCTTGTTCGAATCCCGACACGAATCCGGCGATATCACGCCGATTCCAGTGCGGGTCTTTCTCTTCCGTGAATCCGTGCGTACAATTGCCGATATCCATGGCTCGGCTCCTGATCTGATCTTCCCTGGTTTTCCACCCTGATCAGATTGCGTCGAGCCATGCTTTTTTGCAAGCTCAAAATACTGTACAGCCGCCCCCGTCAACCCCACGATTGGCCGAATCCGTGATCAAGGCCCTGAAAGCATGATTCAGCCTTCCGCACATTCCGTCGTTGATGAATTACTCGATCCTGTAGGGCAATGCCTCACGGTCGAGGTCGCTCGACGACTTGCCGGACTGCGTGCGCCGCCGCAGGTGCAGGAGAAGCTTGATGCGTTGGCAGAGAAGTCAGCGGAAGGGACTCTCACGGCAGAAGAACGGCTGGGTGGCACTGTCGATGAAAATCGCAGCGGTGTGCCACTGGCTCTGCCAGTGCTTTTGGGCATTGTGCGGATAGTCGACGATGAAAGACACTCACTGGAAAAAGATTCGGCATTCCGACATGCTGCGGTGCCGATTTTCATCGTGTAAGACTTCGCCGATCCCGATCTGCCGGTGTTACGCAAGCCTGATCTCGAATGGTTTCACACGACCGGTATGCGATTCAACTCAGGTGTTCGGCGACAATTAGTCTTTCCCTTTAGCGACAATTAAAATTTCCTGTTATGGATTGGGACCAGGCGGTTTCGGTGCTGATGACGGTCCTTTTGATTTGGAGTTCTGAGCAGTTTCGACTCTGAAGCTGGGCACGTTCAGTTCGATGATGACACTGTGGTGCACCAGTCGATCGATGGCAGCTGCCGTGGTCATCGTGTCTTTGAAGATCTGATCCTACTTGCTGAAGGGAAGATTGCTCGTCAGCATGCTGCCGTGTTCGTAGCGTTCCGCCAGCAGAGTAAAGAGAACCTCCATCTCTTCGCGGCTCTGCTGTACGTAACCGAGGTCGTCGATGATCAGTCCCTCGAAGCTCAAGAGTTGGTTGATCAGTTTCGACAGACGCAGGTCCCGCTTGGCGATCAGTAACTGCTGCACCAGCAGGTTGCAGGTTGTGAACAAGATGCTGTGCCCCTGCTGAATCAGTTGCTCGGCAAGTCCGCATAAGACATGACTTTTTCCGGAGCCGGGACGCCCAAATATCAAAATGTTCTCGCGGCGATTCAGGAAAATCAACAGGCAAACGAAAGACGGCAGGAGGTCGTCGCACCGTTCGCCGCACGTTGTCCATGGCAACACTCGTTGCGACGCGATTCAACCCCACGATCAAAGCCTTTTATCAGCGACTGCTGGCGAAGGGAAAACTCAAGAAGGTGGCCCTCACCGCTGCGATGAGGAAACTCATCACCATCCTCAACACCCTGGTTCGCACAGACCAGCTCTGGCGGGAATCAGCGATCGGTTAACGAAAAACGGCGTCCTGGTGATTACACACCAGAACGCCGACAGAGCGTCATCGACGCACCGAAACAACTGGCTATCCCTCGTGTGGTTGCGTCCCCGCGGTTTTGAGTTGGAACTGTGCTACACTCCGTTTCACCAGTCGTCGCCAGCGTACTCAATCCACTCTTCCAATTCAACACACCATCGAACACTGAAACCCATGCCTCAAAAAATCCAACATCCCTGTCGATACACTGCACAAAATTCGAATTCGAAAATCTTATTTCGAATCTGCCATTGACGTTATTCAAGACCGTCGCTGACCCCTTATTGCTCTGCAAGTTGTTTTCGTCGAGGCTGCCTCCGAGAAGTTTGGAAAACCCGCTCAGCGTACATCGGTCTTCCAACGCTTCGATTGCAAGCCGCCGGGTTCGGCGACGCTGCAAACGAGGGCGTGACGGGCGCACACGGAACATTCTGCGAATCATCGAGAACATGGCATCATCCTCCAATTAAGTTGAAGTGAGTAGGTAGCACAGCTCGTAGCGTTGCCATCCATGTGCTCCGGCAAACGATCCTGGGAGTCAATGCCGGATAACGTCCAAGGTAACTGGGCGGCGGCCAGAAACCGTGGAAGACAGAAAACGGGTGATCCGCCGCTCCAGTTGACCGACTTGTTGGGCGTCGTTGGCGGTTCATTGACCTTTCGGACGCCGGACGACTTTCAGTTCGCCGACTGACCCTCAGACGGCTGTTGTTTGATTTCGCATCGGACGCCGAGCAGCATTCGATGAGCCGACCGACATTCGGAGTGAAGTTCTTGCTGCTTGTTGTTCCGTGATCGAATGCCATGCTGGCGAATCCACGAACACTGGCAGACCAAAGGTGTCGCCAGTGGCACCCGGCGTCAATTCTTCTGAATCACCCAAAAAGCGTGATATGGCAGTTGGCGAGTGTATTGCTGTAGAGTCATTGTGGCTTCGGTGCCGCGGCCAGTTGGAGATGGGTCAAGGAATCTGAATGTTTCTCCGTCCATGCCGGCAATCACAAGTGCATGGGTGCCAATACTGTGGGGTCCGGAACGGAACCCACTGATGAGCATGACCGGGCTCCGGCAGAGCCACCCCTGCAAGGTATTTGTTGCTATGGTGATATCTCGACTAACAGCTCGCAAAGCGTAATGGGTGAAAAACTGCTGCATAAGATTCGCGTCTTGGTGGTGCAGTCCGCCTGTGTTTCCCACCCAAACACCGGTACTCGGAATCGAACGCCCGAGCAGCATTGAAGTCGCCGCCACCCAGCATGACTGCGGAGTGACTTGTCCTACCAAGAATACCGGCCAATCGCATCGCATGGTTATCGTTCCGAACTTGAGTCCGTAGGTCTACCGTCTCTGCCCGCCCAACGAATTGCGATTTATGCGGCTGGCGATTAGCCGGACGCATAGATCGTGCGTTGAACTTTTCCGCCTCGTGGATTGG
>JANOUN010000476.1:0-2215 GCA_031416875.1 Planctomycetota bacterium
GCAATCTGCTCCGGCGTCCCGCTTGCGATGAGTTTTCCTCCTTTGTGGCCGCCTTCCGGGCCGAGGTCGATTACGTAATCGGCTGTCATGATGACGTCCAGATTGTGCTCAATGACGAAAACGGAATGGCCGGCATCGACAAGACGATTCAGGCTGATCAGCAGTCGATCGATAACGGGTCATCGAATCCTGATCGTAGCTGGCGGGCGTACAAACGTGGGCTCGTCTCCATCTGCCTGTGATCGTGAAGTGTACGATGTTTTCGCAAATAGCGGATGACTCATCAGATAAAATACGATGGCTTCGCTAAGCCAACAACCCACCAGCACCCGTCGCCTGGTTCCAACTTGAGCCTGCCTCCAGGGATTCCAAAAATTGCTACAAACCTGCCGTGGAACACACGGGCGGTGCCGTGAGGACTTGTTGCGTAAAGTCTGCTGACTGCGAAAACATTCACGAGGGCAGTGCATGTCTTGTTGGAAAAATGTGGCCAGCGGTGGAACAGAACAAAGAGAACCGTCAGAGACGTGATAGGGTTGCCATGTTCTCTCGGGTGTCTGGCATCCGACTTGATTCCCACGACCTTTGACAGCATGCTGAAAAAAACGTCAAGCTTTTTCAGCGGCTCAAAGTCCCACCTCCGAAGATCAGGATGAAATCCGATGAGCAATACCAGGCCGTATCTGTTCGGCGCGGTGCTGGGTGCGTCGGCGATGTACGTCGCACTTCAATATCACGTCGTTCATTCACACGACGGATTCCAGATGATACCGCGCACGCCTCAGCATTCTGTGGGGCTGGCCTATGCCGATGTCCGAAACTGGTCACCGTCACAGTGGACCGATCGCCCCGAACTGGCCCGCGCTCTGATGGCGCACGGATCGTCGGATCTGATTTCCGAATCCGTTGCAAATTCCCTGGCCGACATTGTGACGGATGAGAATTCAACACTGGATCAACTGCGGTCATTTCTGGACAAATCGGCACAGGAAGGCGGGCAGGTAAACGCGGCCGGTCTGCTGGAAATTCCGGCTTCGCCCCTGAAGCCTGCGAACACGGACTCCGAGGCTGACGACGGTCTGACGCGGATCCCGTTCCCACAGGATGCCAGGAACACCGTTGTCGCTGATCCGTTTCGAGTGGCACGGAGCCCCGAAACTGCTGCCGCTGTTGTGCCGAACCCCTCGCGCCCTGCCGCTGCGTCGCGGTTTTCAGCTGCAGACGTCATCGATGGCCTGCGGGATGACGTCAACAATCCGGCAGATTCTTTAAGTGCTTCAGCTCCGCGATCCACTGCACCAAAGATGGCCTCTGAGACGGCAGCCTCCGACACGGCCGCAACAGCAAAACCCACGCTGGCTCAACAGGCTCAGGCAACGGAAGCTCGGATTTTTGGCAGCCTCAACTCAACACCTCCGGCTTCGAATCCTTCGGCATCATCTGACGGTGATTCGATGTTCGAAGAAGTCTCAACACAACTGGAAAACCGCGCCCAGGCCGCATTGATTCGAGCCAAAGAAGCCGCAGCAGAAAAGGCGGCAGGTACTGTGAACGGCGCGACAAAATCATCCGAAAGCTACGTGCGAAAACGCGTCGAAGAGGCGGCACCAGACGCCGTCAAGCCAGCCATCAAGGACAGTGCATCTGAAAACGCCCCCAAACCTGCAGGATCACTGCTGGACCAGTTCGACCCGTTCCTGGAATAGACTCCGTTCGGGCTCTGAAAAAGCCGGGACAGGCACCTTCAGACGGAAGCCATGTGTTGAGTGCCAAAGGCACACCATGTGACAGCCCAGGGCAACGCCCTGGGAAAATGCGAAGCGAATGTTCCAAGCCCCAACGGGGCGGAAGGATCGTGTCGCCTCCTCGCGCCCCTTCAGGGCTCTCCTGCTTGAGATTGCCTGTTTCCTGGGGCGATGCCCCAGGCTTTCACATTGTGCCGCGTTGCGGCAATCGCCTTCGGACACGCCAGCCGTGGTGACGGAATAAAAACCGGATAAATCAGCCCTGTCAAATACATCGACTTTTGCGCAGCCCAGGGCTGCTGTATCTTTTGTCGTTTTTTCTAGCAAACCATCTTTGCTCACCATCTTTGCTCACCGATCCGGGCGAGCCGGATGCGGCCGTTGTTCCCGGCATCCATTTCCAAAGCCCATGCCGGAAGGCCTGCCATGGCTGCTGAAAACTCCAGGTCTTTTGAAAAGCCATGACAAGC
>JANOUN010000477.1:0-8496 GCA_031416875.1 Planctomycetota bacterium
AATACAATCGGAGTCAAAGCTGTGAAATTCAGGGTTGTTGTCCATTCAGCTGAAGAGGGCGGATTCTGGGCGGAGATTCCCGCTCTGGCTGGATGCGTCTCTGAAGGGGAAACGCTGGCAGAAACGCTTGCGAATATTCGAGAGGCTGCCGAAGGTTGGCTGGAAGTTGCTGGTGAACGCATGCCGCATGACGCAGATGTTCAACTTGCGGAGATCGAGCTGTGAAGGTCGTTTTCGGGCAGGCATTTGTGCAAAGTGTTGGAAAAGCACGGCTGGTTTTTGCAACGGGTACACGGCAGCCATCATATCTATTCGCAACCAGGAAACCCTGCGATTCTGACCATTTCAGTCCACGGAAACCGAGATTTGAAACGAGGAATGCTGCGACAACTGCTTCCCGCATAAACAGAATGTCCCCTTTGCGATTAGTTCACGCCCATGTTGGGTGTACTCGGTCAACCGGAGACGCCGGACAAATGGACTTTGCAGAAGTATCTCCTGCGACAGTATCAGGGGACTCACGTCCCCCCGCTCGCCTTGCCCGTCACGAGCATGAATGGAACCTCGAGCTGAATTGTGGTTGCGATCACTTCTGTAAACCCGACGGCATTGAGCAATGTGGTATAGAACTCCGGTCGTCGATAGGATCGAAAGAAGAGCAGCACAGGCAGCAGGCCATACGGCATCGCGTGCAAACTCATGTCCCACAACTGGCGCTCGAAAATCAGGATGCGACCGTCGGCGGGCAAGGAGTCAAAGCATTTCCGGACGAGGACTTCAACCAGACTGTCGGGCCAGTCGTGGAGCACTGATTTGCAGGTGATCAGATCATGGCCGCCTGGGAATGCGTCTTCAATAAAATGCATTGGCTGAAACTGGATGCGTGCAGCTTCTGGAAAAGCCGCGACATGCCGAGCCCCCACATGGCAGACGACAGGCAGGTCCGCAATTGTGGCGTGCAGCGCAGGAACGCGGCGGCACGCCTGGAGTGCAAATTCACCACTGTTGCCGCCAAGGTCCAGCATGCTGCGATGCTCGTCAAACGCGAAATGGTCACAGCAGACGGGTGCTTCGTATCGTGTCAGCATCGTCGTGAGCTGCATCCATCGCGAAGCCTGGAGGCAGTTCTGCGGCGTGACGTCGTGGCAGCGTCCATAGTCGAATAACTCGAACAATTTTGACGTGGACATGAACTCTTCGGAAGAGCTCAGCAATTGAGGCAGCCTGGAGAAAAAATCCGGTGCCACCAGCTCGGCGAATCGCAGTTTTGTCTGCAACAATTCACGATATCTCAATGCGTCTCGAAATCCGGGAGTCAGGCCGATACGTTGCTCCGTGACATGGAACACTCCAGCCTTCGACAATACCTCGACGAGAAAGCGGGCACCTGCTGCATCGCAGGCGCGGTTGCGGAACACCTCCGATTGTGGCAGCTCACCGCATTCCGCGACCACGTCAATGATGCCCAGATCAAACGCCGCCTGCAGAGTACGCGCCTGTAAGGCGTCCTGAAGAAACGGCTCGATAATGAGGTAATCGGGGGACATCGTGCCTGCTTTATGCGGATTTCTGCAGTCCGCTTTGTCCCATATGAATCCAGTCGAGCAACTCTTCATGCAGCGGCAGATCTTTCAGCGCCGACTCATTGGATTTCAGGAGCGCACGCAGCGACTGTTGAATCATCGTCGGATCTGCAGATCGGGCATGAGCCGTGGGTTGGCCGGGTAAACGCCCGCAACCGGCAAGCAGATAACGATAGGCGGATTCTCCAAAGGCTTCCGGTGCCAGGGGACCGACGGATCCCGCGGCCTCGTACAAAGCCAGCCGCCCGGTGATCTGTTGAGACACAGGCGACTGGATTGCCGAACGCCAGAATAATGAATCGGTTCGCTTGCTCAACAGATAGTGCAACAGCGTGTAGTCGCGAATTTCTTCGACCGCAAGTCTCATACGTTCGTTGTAATAATCCGTTGTCGATCGGTGGACTGATCGTTCCGGGAACATCTCCATGAATGTTTCAATCCCCAGTTGGCTAACATGCCGCCCGGCGGACACGAGGGGATCCATGCGGCAGGCTGCCGTCCCAAGTGCCAAAACATTGTCACGCCAGAAACTGGTCAGCCCGCCAGAGTAAAACGACGAGAATTCCGGAACCAAATTGTCGCCCGTCATCACTCCATCCAGCATCAAAGATTCACGCAACTGCTGCCACGCAGCGTCGTCGGTAGCGAACTGCGAGCCGAAGACGTAACCGACATCAATGGTCGTCGCCAGCGGGATCTGCCACGACCAGCCAGCCGCTTGTCCCGTGATGCGCGTAAACGGAGGGATTTGTCTTCGGCCCGGCAGGCGCACGGTAATCATGCGATCGCAAAGTAAACGGTCACTCCATGACTCATGCGCATCCCCGGAAGCGGCACTCCGTAATTTTGCTTCGCTTCCCGTGCAGTCGATATAAAAGTCGCTCGCGACGGCGATTCCTGTGGTGAGTCGAAGCTGAGCGATCCCGCCACGTCCATTCGGAGCCACGGTCGCAATCTCTCCCTGGATCTCTTCCACTCCGGCGGCCAGCGCGACCGCTCGAAGCCACACCGCGAAGTCCCGTCCGTCAAGATGAAAGGCATACGACCCTGTTTGAGAAATTGACGATGGACCAGAAAATCCGTAAGGACTTTTTCCGGCCAGTGCCGCTCCCCAGTGAAGCGAGTAGGAATGGAACGGTCTCAGCAATCGCCCCGCGCTGCGTTCGGCAAACCAGGCATCGAAAAGCGAGACTGCTGAACGATGTTCCGCCGAGGCAAACGGTTGCCAGAAATCGCGTTCCGTTTGAACCCAGTCCGAAAACTGTGTCGCAACCTGATACGTCCCCTGTGTCTCGCGCATCATGTCATGTTCGTCGATTTGCAGATTGCTGAGCAAACCACGAAGCGACGGGAGTGTGGATTCACCCTGAAACTCGGCCTGAGGGCCTCCGCATGCGAGAACGGAAATGCGGCAGCCAAGCTTCATGAATTGACGACCGAGACAGGCCGCTGCCATCCATGCCGATTCATTGCAGCCGACGATGACAACACGCTTCGGCAGTCTGCCGGCAATGGCTTCGGGACGAGGCGTTTTGGTATTGCTCATCAACGGTCACCTTCTATTGCTCACGCCTATTCCGGCTTATACTTCTGCGGCAATCTCTGCAGAAACTCGGCGCAAACGTCCAGAGGTGCTGCCTGACCATCGATCGACACATCGGACAAATCGCGGACCTTTTGTCGCTGCATTTCGAATAGTTTTCGAGTTGTCGTCAGATAGCCTTTGCATAAACTCTCTATCCACCGCAGACCATCGGATGTTCCGTTGTGCGGCGACTGCATCTGCAATTGGGCACTTAGCTGCGCGATCTTTCTCGCAACGGCAATATCTGCCGGTACATCGATCCAGCACTGAAAATCAATCCATGGATTCAATGCAGGATGCAGGCGACCGAAATGAGTTTCCAGCAACAGCAGCTTTTTGGTGCCACTTCGGGATCTGACTTTCTCGGTTGCACAGGAGGCAGTTGAAAATACTTCCGGCGAGCGGGGGACATCAATCCCCTGATCCTGTGACTTATCAGGACATCCTGCGGCAAGCTGTGCCAACAGTCCAGACAGGTCGAATTCTCCGACGTCGGCACCTCGATCCCACCATGCGTTAATTTCTTCAAGAGAACGTTCGGTGGTTTTATTGTAGTCGTCTTCAAACAGAATCTCGCAATCCGGGAACGCAGCAGCCACATTCTCCACGACCGTCGATTTGCCGCTTCCCATCGTGCCACAGATTGCGATCACCCATGTCATTCTGACGACTCCAGGAGGTTCACTTTCAGGATGTCGAAATATGCGGCCATTTGGTACAATATCTGTTCCTGAAAACCCTGAGAAGAACTGGCAGGCTAGCGGGGTGTCCCGATACTCCAGGACCGCTAGCCGCAAGGCGCTAACGGGTTGTTGATTTAGTGCCCATTTCGTTCGTAGTCCCGGCTTCAGCCGGAATTCGCGGGCGGTTCCGCCCAAAAACCGCCTGAAGGCGGAACTACAAACTTAAATCAACAGCCCGCTAGCCGCGGGTAATTCGCCTGCAAAAACTGGCGGCTAGCGCCTTGCCTCGTTGAGAGACTCGGAATCGAGCTGCGTTTCGCGGGCGGCGGAAACGACCACCAAAACTGCCCGGAAGTGCCACCGCAGAGAACCGTCTCGCGGCTCAGCATGGCACGCATGTCCAGAAGTTCCGTTTCGTTCCAGCCTGCGCAGGACTGCATCGACATGGTGAACGGATCGAACTTCATTTGCCACTCCGGTCTGCCCCGAGTCAGCACAGCATCCGGGAGTACGAGACAATGATAGACACGCACCGTCACAGGCAGACTGAGGGCATAAGTCAGCGTTTCAAGAAAGCCATCCCATGTGTCCGTTGGCAGGCCGAAAATGATCTGGACTTCGATGTTGGCAGCGACCTGGGAAAGCTGATCGATGGCGGGGCCAAATCGTTCGCGACCATACGGCCTCTGCATGCGCTTCAGCAGTTCCGGATTGAACGACTGAAGTCCGACGCCCAGATGTTCATGACTATCCACAACCGGCGTCATACACGCGAACGCGATGCGAGACAGTTTGCGTTGCGACGACGCCATTGTTTGAGTGCTTCCATGCAATCAGGAGTATTTTCACCTTCGCGGCGAATCTGTTGCGCAGCATACGTCAAGACCTGCCACTGTCCCAAGGGCAGTTGCAGTTGCGTCCGCCAGACAAAACTTGATGGCGAGCCGGGGGTGTCAACCCCCGGATTGTTTCGGAACGCGGGATCAGGGGACTTGATCAGGGATTGATCAGGGGACTGACGTCCCCCGCTCGCCTTAGGACGCCATGGCCAGCGGAGAGTGGATTCGGTTGAGTAGTTCCTCGTGCAGTGGCAGATCCCGAAGTGCCTGTTTGTTTTGCTGCTGAATTGCCGACAGAATTGTCTGAATCTGAGCTGGATCAACGGACAGAGCCAGGGCCGATGCTCGACGAGGTAACCGACTGCTGCCTGTCAGCAGGTGATAGTAGCTGGATTCGGGAAACGCTTCGGGCTGAAGCAGGTCGAGTGTTCCGGCATCGTCGTACAACTCCAGACGACGTTTGAGAGCTGACGACAACCGGGCGTCACGAGCCGCAATCCAGAACGGAGTGTCTGTTCTTTGACTGAGCCAGTAATGCATTTGCACGAAGTCCCGCACTTCGTCGTAGATCGACGCCATGCGGGCATTATAGTGGTCTCGCTGTGGCAACCAGTTTGCCCCGTGTGGAAAGTTCCTCAGAAACAACTCGATGCCGATCTGACTCAAATGGATGCCGCTGGATTCCAGTGGTTCGAGGAATCCCGCCGACAATCCCACTGCCAGAACATTGCGATTCCAGAAGTGCGACTGGCGTCCAACACGCATCTTTAAGAAGCGCGGAATCACACTCGTGTCTGCGATGTCGGAAGTTGCCTCCTGAAGCTGTGACCACGCTTCGTCGTCAGATACAAATCGTGAACTGTAGACATAGCCCAGCCCGACGTGATTTGCGAGAGGAATATGCCATGTCCAGCCAGCTGGCATCGCCTGAGATTTCGTGTACGGCGGGATGATGCGTTTGCCCGGAATCTTGAATGCAACTGCTCGATCGCAGAGCAGGTGATCGCCCCAGTCCTGGAATGGATCATTCAGGGCTTTGTGCATCAACACCGAAGAAAACCCGGAGCAATCCACGAAGAAGTCACCACGGATGACTTCTCCGGATGAAAGCACAATCGAAGTCATGTTCCCATCCTCGCCCAGCACGGCATTTGCGACTGACCCTGCAACTTCCCTGACACCGCTCGCCAGAGCAAGGTCACGCAGCCAGCCTGCCAGGGCCTCTGCATTGAAGTGAAACGCATACGACTGGGTCTGCGTGATGGGCGACGGTGTGGTAAACGAATGCGGGCTTTTACCGGCACGTGACGCGGCCCAATGCAGTGAGTACGCATGATACGGGGATTGCAATCCTGAACGTTTCTTCTCCGCAAGCCAAAAAGGAAACAGGTCTCTTCCGTCAATTTTGGCTCCACAGACGCCAAAGGGATGCCAATTGTTGTGTGCGGGAAGGACCCAGTCAGTGAACTGAATCCCCAGTTTGTAGGTTGCCTCACAACGCTGCATCATCTCCGCTTCGTCTGCGTCCAGACTTTTCAGCAGCGAGACCAATGAAGGGATCGACGCTTCTCCAACCCCGATTCCGCGCGGTCCCGGCGGTTCGACGACGGTGATCCGGCAGTCAGCAGGCTTCAGCACGCGCGACATCATGGCCGCGCTCATCCAGCCCGAAGTTCCACCACCCACGATGACAATGTCGCGAATGGGTTGGATTGTGCTGGTGTTCATTGAGCTTCCCTATTTTAGACTTGTTGGACTTCCACAATTGGTCTGTTAAGTTCTGGCGAGCGGGGGACGTCAGTCCCCTGATTCCTCGTCCTGGAAAACTCTGGCAAGTGTCTCGCAAATGCCGGAACGGCGCTGCGCTTGGTCCGGCCTACCCAAAAGACATCGACTTCGCATTAGGCACATCGCGGCATCGGTCGCAGGGCGTCTTCCTGCCAGCCATACTGATTCACATAAGCCGCGTTCAGACCCAGACATTGTTTCGAGCCGCAGACGTCTCGAAACGCACATTGATGAAAGCCATTGCGGTTGAATTCATCCCAGAAGAGGGGATCAATTCGAAGTTCCGGCTGATCATTGAGCAACGCATCTCCATCCGCACCCAGTAAGCAGTGTGGAAAGTTTTTGACTTCTACCTGACGCCCAAAAGATCGAGCCTGCTGAATCGCTTTGCGAAGGTAAGGACGCACTTCGAGGTGCGACACAAGCAGCTTCGGATCGCCCGCCTCCTGCATCGGCCAGTAGCTCCAGAAGTCCATTTCGACGAGATTCGGCACATCGCGCAGGAGTTCGACAACACCGGGCAGCGACTGGTAACTCAACCGAGTGACGACGGTGTTTGTCAGTTGTGCGACATCCGGGAAACAGGTCAGGTTTTCAATGCCCTGAAGTGTCCTGTCGAAGGAGCCCGGCACTTCTGTGATCAAGTCATGCGACTCTGCATTGTCGGCCGTCAGACTGATGAAGAACTCATCGACACCCGCGTCAATCAGTGTTCGACAGTAGCGGATGTCCGCCAGACGCATCCCGTGCGTCTGGATGCGCACATGCTCAAACCCGGATTCGCGTGCCTGTTCTGCCATGCGCGGCAGATCGGATCTGAGCGTCACTTCAGATCCTGTCAGAATCAGACCCTTCCACTTTCGCCTGCGTTGATTCTCTTCCAGCAGGGCCTGGAATTCGGCATCATCGGCAGGGCGAAGTCGGTCCATCGTTTCCAGAATCATGCAGTGTCGGCACTTCAGATTGCAGCGAAAGTGTACCGTCATTTCCACATAGTCTGCGTGGTTGAAGTATCCCATTTCGTGCGTCTCCTGCAGCGATCAATAGCGCAGTTCAACGGCGACTGTCGGACCGGTCAGTGCCAGATTCGAACCAATCCCGTAAACGTCGTCGGAGATTGTCGAACTCATCCAGTACTGCGTTTCCCAGGCAGTACGGATTTCAAGTCGCCACGTTGACAACAGGTTGCGATTCCATGCGATCCCCATCTGATTTTCCGCGACCGTCATGATCTCGTCTTCGATGGTCCCTGCAGGCATCAACGTCAGGAGTGACTGGTTACGCAGGTCTCCGATCATCATCGACCCTCGCACATTACCGAAGATGCTGATGCCACTGTTTCCGAGAGCCCTTCGTCCGCTGAGAGATGCTGTCGGCCCGACACCCTCGAACGTCAGTGTCCCGACGCTGAACAGTGCTGGCACACCGTTGGAATACTGAAGTTTTCCGTACCGCAGTCCGCCTGACAATTCAAGATCAAAGTGACGCAATCGCTGCGCGAGCGTCACTTCTGCATCCGCGACATCGAGGGTAATTCCCAGCGTCGCGGGAACAAACGGCGGGACATAGTTAAAATTGTCGTCATAGTTCCAGTACCGAGCACGTACTCCAAGGCCGGAATCGCTTGTGTACCCGAGGAGATATCGAATTCCCGTTGAGTAGTCGGCATCAATGATACGGTTACCTGCCAGGCCAAACGCCGGTGTCGCTCCGCTGAGGTGTGGTCTCAGGAACGTGACTTCAATCGCTCCAAACAGCCCTCCCGTTCCCACATCCTGTTGCCGAAGTTGCTGCTCCAGCGCGCCATACGAACTGGGGGTCGAAGCGTGATGAACTTGATTCAGCTGTGACTCCAGTTGCTGAATGCGCTGTTCCAGCTCGTGATTTTTCTGCGTGATTGCTGATTCAAACAGAGACGGCTTCGCCTGAGGCGGCATCGACTCGAGAAATTCGGGACTGCTCGACGCAGGCTGCGCGTTGTCCTGAGACGTCTGAGCCACCGCATCGGGGGAGGTAGC
>JANOUN010000478.1:0-7401 GCA_031416875.1 Planctomycetota bacterium
TTTCGAGAAGCCTCACGACTTACAAAAACCGACCTTAAGACAGGAAAACAGACAGCCGCAAAGTTCTCCGGTTCGCCCGACAGACCTGTTCACGCCGCGGATTATGTATGTTTTCCGCTGCCCGTCAACCGATGAATCACCAAATCCCGCTGAAATCCTGTCTCGCGGTCTTTCACGCAACTGGCTCGCAGTTCATAACCTGCGTCACCGCTCACATCGCGGCAATATTGTCTTGTTGAAATATGGACACACTCAAAATCAGAATCAGCAGATCCGCGGCAGCGGGGCACCTGAGGGTTCGTCGAGTGGTTGCGGCGAGCCAAAGGTGCGACAGATGGTGACCGGACTGATCCCGTGTGACTGAACCTCGCCGATGATCGCGGTCTGCTCACACCCCGGCACTTGGCGCAACGCGGTCGCGGCGATCTCGACGAAGTGTGGATCAACGGCGACGACGATTGTTCCCTCATTGGCGACATAGAGCGGATCGAGTCCCAGCAACTCGCAGGCACCGCGAACCTCATCCGTGACGGGAATGCTGGATTCCGTCAATGCAAACGTGTGACCGCATTCCATTGCCCATTCGTGAAGTACTGCTGAAACTCCGCCGCGAGTCGCATCGCGAATTGTGCGCAGATGTTCGCCCACAGAATTTCGGAGCGAGGCCACAGCGTGAATCACCGATCCTGAATCACTTAACGGCGCGGGGTCGAAGGCAAAGCTTTCGCGGGCACTCATGACCGCGATGCCATGTCGACCGATCGGTCCTGAGACCAGGACTTTGTCTCCCACTTGAATTGACTGAGGTCCCGGCGGTACGGGATTCAGCAATTCGCCGACGCCACTGGTGTTGATAAACAGACCATCCGCAGCGCCGCGAGGCACAACTTTGGTGTCGCCCGCAACAATCGTCACTTTGCATTCTCGAGCCGCGTGGGCAGCACTGTCCAGAAGTCTCTCAAGCATCACGATCGGCAGACCTTCTTCGATGATCAGCGATAACGTCAGCCAGCGAGGATGGGCTCCGGCGACAGCAAGGTCATTCACCGTCCCATACACTGACAAAGATCCCAGGTCGCCGCCTGGAAAGAACATCGGAGAGACGGTGTGGCTGTCCGTGCAGATTGCCAGCCGACAACCGATCGTTGTGACCGTGGCCGCGTCGGCAAATCCTCGATTCGTGGCGGTGGCAAATCGAGGTAAAATGATCTCTGAGATCAACCGACGACTCAGGCGAGCGCCTTCACCATGTGCCAGCGAAATTCGTTGTGCATCGGCAGCTATCGGAATCGGACAGTTTCGGCTCCACGGCATGGAATTGTTCACGACAGGCTCCCGCGGTGGTATCGATGATAGGCAGCACACGCTCCTTCCGATGACACCATCGGTGCTCCAAGCGGCGAATCAGGAGTGCAGGATCTCCCAAACTCAGCGCAGTCACAAGGCTTCAATCGCCCCGACAGGACCTCTCCGGCTCTGCAGCGTTGTGCTGCCGCAGAGTCATTCTTTGCTGAAGAACACGTCAGATGAAAGCGTCGGTGAGCATCAAAGGCCGCGTATTCATCACGCAGTCGGTATCCGCCTGCCGGAATCACACCCAGGCCGCGCCACGCGCGGTCATCGATTTCGTATACGGTCTCGACCACGCGTTGTGCAGCCGGATTACCAAACCTTTCGACCGAGCGACTATAACTATTGCGGACTTCGGCTGTCCCGGATTCCAGTTGTCTGACGCATTCCAGAATTCCCTGCAGCAGATCCACTGGTTCAAATCCGGTGACCACAACCGGCACGCGATAACGCTTCGCAAACTCGTGGTAAGAGTCATAGCCTGTGATGCTGCACACATGGCCCGCCGCAAGGAACCCCTGAACTCGATTGTCCGGCACCTGCATCAGTGCTTCCATCGCAGGCTGAACACGCACGTGCGACACAAGAACTGAAAAATTTGCCAGTCCCAGTTGATATGCCTGCAGGACTGCAAGGGCCGTGGACGGTGCCGTCGTCTCAAAGCCGACGGCAAAGAAAACAACCTGCTGGTCGGGATGACTCCGGGCATAGCGAACCGCATCGATGGGGGAATAGACCATCATCACCCGCGCCCCAGCCGCTCTCGACGTCAGCAGAGAACCCTCGGAGCCTGGCACGCGCAGCATGTCACCAAAACTGGCCAACACCACGCCGGGAAGAGACGCGAGCTGCTGTGCGAGATCAATCGCTGAAATGTCCGTCACGCACACCGGACAGCCGGGGCCGTGAATCAGCTCAACCACTCCCTGCAGTTCGACATCAATGCCGTGCCGCAGAAGACTGTGGGTTTGTCCGCCGCAGACTTCCATCAGCACCCACGGTTGGTTTGCAGTCGCCCTGATCCGCCGCACGAGTTCGGTCGCCAGAACGGGATCGCGAAATTCATCGATGAACTTCATCACACAGACTCCGCAGAGTTGAATTCATCGTGTTGAGACAGTCCTTCAGCGACGGCCGCAAAATCCTGAAGCGTTCGTTCCGCCTCCTGTTCATTCACACGCGTGATGGCAATCCCCGCATGCACGATGACATAGTCGCCAACTTCTGCATCCGGCACACACGCCATGTGACATTCACGTCGAATCCCGCCGAACTCCACCAGAGCACGGCCGAAGGTCGGATCTCGATCGATCCATTCGACAACTTTGCCCGGAACGCCTAAACACATGATGAATTCTCCTGATTCTCTTCTGCCTCAAGTCGCGCGGCGGCGACTGCGATCTGACCAGCAGCCAATCCTCCGTCATTAGGCGGAATCTTTCCCGGTGATGCGACCGTTCGAGACTTCTGCCGGAGTGTATCGACAACCAGTTCAGTCAGGATGCGATTTTGAAAACAGCCTCCGGACAACACCACTGGGTAAACGGGAAATCTTTCCGCGACCATGTCCACGGCATCGGCCATCGCACGATGAAATCGCATCGCGATCACCGATACCGATTTCCCCAATTGGAGATCCGTAACGACTTGCCGCATGATGGGGCGCCAATCAACACGAATCCCGGCCGCAGTTGATTCAAGCGTGCAACAGGAAGGCGGCGACCACTGATCCGGATCCGTCGCATCGCACTCGTCTTCCAGCCGCATGGCGGGTTCTCCTTCGAATCCTGCGGTGCAGATGCCGAGTACCACAGAAGCGACGCCATCAAAAAGTCGCCCCATGCTGCTGGTCCACGGACCGATTCCGGAGTTGACCAATCGCTGAACCTGGCAAATCTGCGCTACCGTTGGCAGGGCGTTGCGATGGTCGTTATGAGCGTTCGGTATTGCCGCAGCCCGGCGGCTCAACAGTTGTGCAGTCTGTTCGGCTGTGATTTCCGGGATCGCGGCAGACAACAGAGAGACGGCGATGCGCCATGGTTCGCGAATCGCCGCTTCACCTCCGGGCAGTACGAACGGCGTCAGAGATGCGACGCGGCGAAATTCCGTCTTCGTCGTCAGCAGAAACTCGCCGCCCCAGATCGTGCCGTCTGTTCCGAAACCTGTTCCGTCAAATGCGACGCCCAGAACCTCCTGGTCCAGCAATCCATGTTGCAACATCCCGGAAACGACATGCGCATGATGGTGCTGAACGCCGATGGTTCGCAGTCCCTGATCGGCAGCCCAGCGCGTCGTGAAATAGTCCGGATGCAGATCATGAGCGATCACGGTCGGTTCTGCACCATAAAGTTGTTGCAGAGACTTCGTGTGTTCCACAAACCGATGCCGAACCTCCAGCGATGACATGTCACCGAGATGCGGTCCGAGTACGACTTGCCTTCCATTCGACAATGCACAGGCTACTTTTTGCTCACCGCCGACGGCAAGGATCATGTGACGTGTGTGCACGGGTAGCCGCAGCGGAGCAATTCCCCTGGCGGCTCGAATTGTCACGACTTGCCCGCCCATCACTCGGACGACACTGTCATCGACAGGCCGTTCAATCGGTCTGTCATGATGCAGCCAGCCGTCGGCGACTCCACAAAGGCTCAATTTGGCGGCGGTTGCTTCAAACGCCAGCGGTTCAGAGTTTTCATTGCCACTCGTGACAACCAGCGGTGTTCTGACATCATTGAGCAGTAACGCATGCAGAGGCGTCGTCGGCAATAGTACGCCCAGTGAATTCATGCCTGAACGCACGTTGGGCGCAAGGAAAGGCAGCTGCATGTTGTCAAGAATGACGATAGGATTTGCCGGCGAAGTCAGAGCTGCGAACTCGGCAATGGACAGGTGGGTCGCGCCAATTAACCCCCTCTTCCCCATTTTGTTTGTGTCTTTGAAGTGACTGTGGTCTGCAACGTCGTCGCAAACAAATTGGGGGAGAGGGTTGGGGTGAGAGGGCGTTTCCAGCAGATTTCGTCCCGTGTGCGCCCCCTCATCCGGCCTGTCGGCCATTTTCTCCCCCGAGGCGGGGGAGAAGGGACTTGCAAAGCTCTGGATCATTACAGCCAACGGTTTTGAATACCGCCGTTTTTTTTCGCGCAGCCGCTGCACGGCGGTTTCATTCGTGGCGTCGCAGAGCAATTGATATCCACCGAGTCCTTTCAGCGCGAGGATTCCACCTGCTCGCAGAATCCCTCCCGCCGCAGTGATGGCCTGGATTCCGGTGACACGATCCGACGAGCTTTCCGCTTCGAACCAAATTTGCGGCCCGCAGTCCGGACAGGCCACCGTTTGGGCATGAAATCGACGATCCTCGCTGTGGCGAAATTCTGCCTCACAGTATGAGCACAAACAATACGAAGCCATCGACGTGTCGCGCCGTTCATAGGGCATTGCGCGAACAATGCTGTATCGTGGACCGCACTGAGTACAACTGGAGAATGCGTATCCAAAGCGGCGATCGGTTCGATCTGTCAATTCACGTGCACACTCTGAACACATGGCCAGGTCCGTCGGCACGTCAGCGGCAGTGGCAACGGCAGAATCCGATCCGGCCACAATTGCGAACCCCTGACATCCCGCGACATGCACGTCCACGATTCGGCCAACGCGATAATCTGCCAGCGGAGGCATCTCATCTGCCAGCAGTATCTGAAAACGAGCAATCTCGGATTCCTGTCCCTCGAGATGAATCACGACGCCCTCCGACGTGTTCGTCACCGTGCCATTCAACTTCAGACGAAGTGCCAATTTCGCGATCGCTGGCCGAACGCCCAATCCCTGAACCCGCCCCTGCAGCAGGATCTGCCTCGCAATCACCGCTTCAGTCACATTGACACTCATGTCCCTTCTCCCCAGAGATCGGGGGAGAAGGTGGCCGCAGGTCGCATGAGGGGGCTTGACCGCTTTCATGATTCGCCCTTTTGTGATTGCGTTGCCATCTGACTCTCCGCGGCATCGCGGGCCGCCAGCATTTTCACCCTGGCATCCTCCAGAAACTGACACCAATCACGCAGCCCCTCGTCTCGTGTGGCACTGGTCAGAATCGTCACCAGATTCGGCTGAATCGATCGCGCATCCTGAATCGCAGCCTCCACCGAGAACGGGACGTATGGCAGCAGGTCGCTCTTGCTGATCACCATCGCCTGACTCGTGCGAAACATCTTCGGATACTTGCCGGGCTTGTCGTCGCCTTCTGTGGTGCTCAGAACGACAACTCGCACATGCTCGCCCAGGTCATGCGATGCCGGGCAAACGAGGTTTCCAATGTTTTCGATGAACAGAAAATCGTACTGCTGCTGAGGAAGACGGCTCAGCCCCTGCTGAACGAGCGAAAGTTCCAGATGACATGCCCCACCAGTCGTCAATTGTTCGACCGGAACATACGGCCGCAGGCGTTCGGCATCCCGATCTGTGGCCAGATCTCCTACGAGAACCCCCACGCGAAACCGATTCTGCCAGTACCTCGCCGTCGCCTGCAGCAGACTGGTCTTGCCGGCACCCGGTGAAGACACGAGGTTGATCACGAAAGTTCCCTGCGTGGTAAAGAGCTGACGTTGTTCCATGGCCCGCTGCTTCTTGGCAGCCAGCACATCCTGATTGACGGCTATGGTTGTGATTGGCATTCTGGTTGTCCTGTGATGTACGGCTCGCGGAATGGAGTGACTCGATTAACCCGACGCCAACGGCGAGGCAGATTGTCGGGGACAACACTTCGCCGCTGGCTTTTGACGTTGCGCGTTTCAGGCCCGGAGGGCCTCCATATCCTATGCCGGTGGCGTGAGCCACCGGTATGCGAGTATAAAGAATCTGAAACCTGAAGGGCCGACACACGGGCGACGGTGTCGGCCCTTCAGGCCTGAATCTCTGTCTTTTCCATGATCCGGTGGCTCACGCCACCGGCTAACGATGTGTCGGGCTTCCAGCCCTGGCGTCATGCCGTTACCGAGTCATCAATCTGCATTCTGACATTCAGCAGTCGAAATGCATCTCCGCGAAGTATTTGGAGTGATGTGGAGCCGCATTGATGACACACGAATCGAAAATCCTGAAGCTGTGATTCGCTCTCACAGCTCTTGCATACGACATCCAGTCCCACCTGCAGCACCGAGAGTTCGGCGCGGGGCAACGAAAACTCGTCTTTGAGTCGCTCGAACGCATCCTGCAGTAACAACGGTTCGACTCCGCTCAGCGGGCCGACTTCCACTTCTATCTCTTCGACAGCAGTGGCGTGGTGCTGTTGAGCCAGTTCATCCACCTGCCGCAGCAGCGATCGCATCAGAGATTCTTCATGCATGGGAGCTTCTTTGTCTGGCACGAGCGAAACACATAGTTTAAGTCTTGACGATGTACTTGTCATCTGGATGGACTGAACTTCAGTCCCCTTACCGACAAGACCTCTCGCTCACAGCTCAGCGTCACCGCTATCAATTCTCTTCATCACCCGATGCTTGCGTCGGGCATGCTTCTGTTATAGATTCCGCTTCACTCGAAGACCTGCTATCTGCCGATGTTGATTGATCTCGAATACTCTAGAAACACGGCAAAACTCAGCAGGTTTTCGTGTTTCTCAACGCTTCGCCGGAATAGGGTACGCTAATCGCCTGGACCACCGACCGCACGAGCCGTGGAAAAGAATCAAGTGGTGTTCCACGATGTTTCATTCATCGAAGTGAAGCCCCATATTCGAAAGTCGAAGAAGAAAAGTGAAAAACCGGCGGTGGCGGTCGAGCTGACGGACTTCTCGGTGTTCTACTCGCAGGATTCGATCGCCAACGCCGAAGCCACGCTGAAGAACAAGGGCAGCAAGATCGTGGTCGATCGTGGCCAGATTGTGAAAGTAACCAAGGACGCGAAGGGCATCGTGAAGCGGGAAGTGCTGACTCAAACGTGGACCGATTGGATTGACTATTGGGCGGTGGATTTCGATTTCGAAAACAAACGGGAACTGATCCGTGTGCCGAAAGAAATCCTGCCGGATGTTCAGCAGCGTCTGCCCGGCATGAAGCC
>JANOUN010000479.1:0-2919 GCA_031416875.1 Planctomycetota bacterium
CAGTGACGGACGCTGTTTTGAACGTCCGTGCAAAAATGTGGACTAACTCAACAGCCCGCTAGCGGGCTGTTGAGTTAGTCCACATTTTTGCACGGACGTTCAAAACAGCGTCCGTCACTGATCCTGAAAAAGTGTCTGTAAACTCTCATGCAACTCGCTGTTTCCATCACGCCCTCGGGCCGGATTGTCTGTGAGCCGGAAATCCATGCACAGGAAGACGTATTCCCTGGCATCGCGATTGACGACCCAGCGGCTGCGGAATTGCTTGAGGCATTCAGTGCATCGTCGGCAAGCGGGCTGTTGTGTTTGGCGGGCATTGGCGGCAAGGTCGCTCTGCCGCTGGCGATGGTGTTTTGGCGCAACTTGGCGCAACGATTCCTGAAGGCTGTCTCGCAACTGGATGATGAACGCTTCGCTGCGTTGGAAAAAGTGGCGAAGTCGGGCAAATCGGCTTCGACGGCCACAAGCAGCAGGGCGCGTATTGCGCCGCCCGATGAACTGGCGCTCGCCGTACTGGTTGCAGATGCTCCGCCGATGCGTGGGCTGGAATTCCTGACGACTGAATTGCTCAGGACTCTTTGGACCGAGCTGCTCTCGGGATTCCTGCAACGCGCCCATGACACCGAAGGCGGATGTCGCGGGTTGCTGCTGCAGCTGAATCCGGATGCGCAGCTGCTGGGTCGGGTCACCTTTCATCTGGCTGAAAACAAGCGGGATCCAGACCGACCGTTTGCATTTCTGGCGACGTACGCACATCGCTTGTCGGCGAAATCGCAAGTGCAGCATCTGCCGCTCGGCGAAGCGTTGCGACAGTATGCCGCGGAACGTGATCAGGCCAAACTGACGGAGCTGCTCGTTCCGGTGCGTGCCGCGGCAAGTCGCAGCCAGGTCGTGGGCCAGCTGCTGACGTCGCGGGCCATCTTTCAGCCGCAGGCATGGCCGGTATCGCAGGCCTATCGCTTTCTGAACGATGTCGCGGTGATGGAAGAAGCCGGATTGAGCGTCCGAGTTCCCGACTGGTGGAAGTCACGCAGAGTCACGCGGCCTCAAGTGCAGGTGCGCATCGGTGATCAACGCGTCAGTGCCGTCGGGCTGGACAGTCTGCTGGATTTTTCCGCGAATCTGGCCGTCGATGGTACGCCGCTCACGGATGCGGAGCGCAAACAACTGCTGGCGGCGACCGATGGACTGACGTTGCTCCGGGGCAAATGGGTCGAGGTCGATCAGCAAAAACTGAAGCAGGCACTGGCGCAATGGAAGGAGTTGCAGCAGGAACACGCGGACGGCATTTCGTTTCTGGAAGGCATGCGGCTGCTCGCAGGGACACAGTTGCAGACGTCGGAATCCGTCGATGACGAAACACGACAATGGTCGTCGGTCACGTCTGGTGCCTGGCTCGCGGAAATCCTGCAGCAGATCCGCGACCCGCACGGCATCGTCGGCTGCGATCCAGGGATCGAACTGAATGCGACGCTGCGACCGTATCAGGCCGACGGCGTGCGATGGCTCTGGTTTATGACGCAGCTGGGACTAGGCGCCTGTCTTGCCGACGACATGGGGCTGGGCAAAACGATTCAGGTGATCGATCTGATTCTCCGGTTGAAAGAAGCCAGCAAGCGACCGTCGTCGGCAAAGCATCGCCGTGCGAAGTCTGATGATGAAACCGCTCCATTTCTGCTGATCGTACCAGCATCTCTGATCGGCAACTGGAAGCAGGAACTGGACAGGTTCGCACCGCAGCTGAAAGTGTTTCTGGCGCATCGCTCGGAATGTGACGCAGCGACTCTGGACAAAGTGGCGAGAAAACCTGCAACGGAACTCGCTGCGTACGACGTCGTTGTCACAACCTATACGCTGATCCGTCGCTCGACATGGCCCACTGACGTGCACTGGCGGATGGTCGTGCTGGATGAAGCGCAGGCCATCAAGAATGCCGGTTCGGCGCAATCAAAATCGGTACGTAAACTGAAATCGTCGGGCCGCATCGCCTTGACCGGGACGCCGGTGGAAAATCAACTGGGTGATCTGTGGTCGCTGTTTGATTTCTGCGTGCCGGGCCTGCTGGGTTCGGTGAAGCAGTTTCGCGATTTCGTGAAACAGATGACAAAGCAGCAGAACTCCGGTGCCGTTTCGGCTCTGCGAAAACTGGTACGACCTTATATCCTGCGGCGGATGAAGACCGATCCGAATATCGTCCCCGACCTTCCGGACAAGACCGAAGTGAAAGTCGAATGCGGTCTCTCGAAGAAGCAGGCCGTGCTGTACGAACAACTCGTCGCCGACGTCGCAAAGCAACTGCAGCAGGCCGACGGTATCCAGCGTCGCGGACTGGTACTGTCGATGCTCATGCGACTGAAGCAGTTGTGCAATCATCCCGATCAGTTTCTGGATCAGAGAGCATTTGATCCTGCCGAAAGCGGCAAGTTTCAGAGTCTTCGCAGCGTCTGCGAACCGATCTGTGAGCGTCAGGAAAAGGTGCTGGTGTTCACTCAGTTTCAATCGATGTGCGAGCCGCTGTCTGAGTTCCTGGCAGCGGAGTTTCGAAAGCCCGGCCTGGTGCTTCACGGCGGAGTGCCCGTCGCTAAGCGGAAAGATCTGGTGAAGCAGTTTCAGGAACGCGAAGACGTTCCGTTCTTTGTGATTTCAGTCAAAGCCGGCGGCACGGGACTGAACCTCACGGCGGCTTCCCATGTGATCCACTTCGACCGCTGGTGGAATCCAGCCGTGGAAAATCAGGCAACTGACCGAGCCTATCGGATTGGCCAGAAACGCAACGTACTGGTTCACAAGTTTGTCTGCAAAGGAACTCTGGAAGAACGTATCGATCAGATGATCCGCGACAAGCAGGAACTCGCGGACAACGTACTCGGTGAAGGCCGTGAAACGCTGCTGACAGAGATGAGCGATTCGGAATTACTG
>JANOUN010000480.1:0-2342 GCA_031416875.1 Planctomycetota bacterium
TAAAGGGCGTGCCGTTGGCGTTGGCGAATCCTGCTTCCGCCTACGCCTACGGCTCGCCGTTAAACGAATCATTTCAGAATCTGCAAATGCGTCCGATTCGCAGGCTCCTTGATTTGCATCGCGGATTATCTGGAAATCAACTTTCAAACCCCCACGAATACACCCACTAAAATCCGAGAAGAACCAAAAACACATCTCGAACGACTCTTTGGCTAGGGTGCGATCTGCCCAGTGCGCCCGAAAACCAGCGTTTTTCCTGACCTGAAGCTGCATTAGACGTTTGATCAGTTCCTGAACTATGACTTTTGCTAATTGGTAATGTGGGAAACACTGGCATTTCAGGATTTTCAGGTCGAAAGTTGTGCGCATTGGCCGGATCGCACCCTTTGGCTATCGACACGTGCTTCAATTCGGCTACCGATAGCTGAACGATTCTTGCTCAACAGGAACATCCACGCGACAGATCTCGGTGCCACCTGTTTCGCGGACAATCTCGGAATGCGTCACAATCTCGGAATGCGTCACAATCTCCGGAATGCGTCACAATCTCCGGAGTTCGCTGAACTTCGTAGTGAAACTGCACGCCGTATGACGCCGATTGCATCGCGTCAAACTTCGTGACGTCCTCGTAGTCTTCCAGCTCGGAGGCTTCGATTGTCTTTGCTATGGACCGCGACATCGGGTGCGAATGATAAGAATCGCAAATGCTGTGATGACACTCTGCGCAAGATTGACTGCCAGAGAAATGTGTCGCATCAAATCGCGGTCGCGTAACGGCTGGCGGGGCCGACGTTACCGGTTTTTCGCCACTTGTGGAACGCACTTCGTCTTCGATCAGAAGACTTGCCACTGGATCCTCGGTGGCAACCTGCCAGAAAAACCGCCCGCAAAGATCTGCCACGACAACGCCTGATACATCCAAAAGAGTTTTCTGATTCGATAGGCTTGCCATTTACTTTGCATCCCGTTCGAGAACCAGAATTCCGGTTCATCGACAAATGAAGTGCGCGTCATAGAAATCAGTGATTATCCGATGAGCGCGAACTTCGCGAGATGTAGGGCATAGAGTTTAGCGATGAAGTAATCATGATCACGGTAACCATAGGCCATTCTTTGGAGGGCATCGATCTTGCGGAGAAAGAAGAAGTCTGGACCGCTATGGAACTGGCTGGTGACGGTCTCACCATTGATCTGAAACCCATCCCGCTGCTCGACAGACCGTTCAGGTTGTAATTTCCCAAATGCGATTGTCGTCGTCACGACGTTCTCACTACGATGCTGCCGCTTGAATCGCCTTTTCTTCCTGGATGATGCCATGTTGCTGATGCCCGTTCTGCTTGCTGTTTGTTTCGCACCGATCACATCGGATTCCGTTGAAGCGGACTTCGAGGTCCGTGAAAAGATAGTGTATTCAAAGGTTGCCGACCGTGAGTTGTTGCTGGATGCGTGGATTCCAAACAAAGATGGTGTTCACCCGGCTGTGCTGGTGGTCCACGGGGGAGCGTGGCGGTCCGGGGATCGCAGACAGTTGCGTGGCTACGCCAACGCATTGGCAAAACGAGGATTCGCCTGTTTTGCCATCGACTATCGACTTGCTCCGAACGACAAGTTTCCCGCACAGATCGACGACTGCCGTGAGGCAGTCAAGTGGATTCGCGCCAATGCGGCAGAGTACAAAGTCAATCCTGAAAAACTGGGAGCCATCGGTTATTCCGCGGGCGGCCATCTCGTTTGCCTGCTTGCCACAACAGGCGAAGCGCCGAGTGAAAAGAATGGCCATGTTGACACGCGAATTCAGTGCGTCGCGGCAGGTGGTGCTCCGACAGATTTTCGCACAGCCGCAGATAATGGTAACTGGGCCAGATACTGGATGGGAGGAGACCTGACGACTGCACCGGAGAAATTTCACGACGCCTCTGCGACGGCGTTCGTCGATAAGGATGACCCGCCGATTTTTTTCTTCAACGGGACAGCCGATGAACTTGTGCCGATCGCATGGAGCATGTCGTGCTGCGATGCGCTCAAGGCAAATGGTGTAAAGACGGAGATGTACAGGATCGATGGGGCAGGGCACTTGCTGGCCGCGATGAATCCAGAGGCACTGGACAGGGCCTGCACTTTTCTTCAAGCCGCACTGCAGGGTGAGAATGAAAAGGATTCGCCGACAGAGACGGTGTTACCCGCCGCCCAGGAGCGAGCGGCAGGGCGTCAGCCCTCCGAGTGACTTCCGTGAATCAACACGTTTTTTTGAAATCCTCTGACTCTACCGGATTCTATGTGCTGGATGTTTGAACCACGAATCGACACGAATGAACACGAATGTTAAGCATTCCATTCGTGTC
>JANOUN010000481.1:0-2427 GCA_031416875.1 Planctomycetota bacterium
TTGCACGAACCTCGGGACGAAGGGACAGTGCTCAGGTTCGATCAGCCATGGGAAGGGATTCACTGCGGCTATTGTACGATGATCCGCGACGGAGCGATGATGCGGGTGTATTATCGCGGCATGCCAGCGGGAACGGCGGATGGAACGGCGGGCGAAGTCACCTGCGTGGCCGACTCCGAAGATGGCATCCATTGGACGAGGCCGAAGCTTACGCTGTTCGAGACCAAAGGCACGCAAGAGAACAATGTCGTGCTGGCTGGCGACCCTCCTTTTTCGCACAACTTCAGTCCGTTTATCGACACGCGGCCGGAATGCCCTCCGGAACAACGCTACAAAGCGCTCAGCGGACTGGATGCCAGCGGGCTGATTGCCTATGTGTCCGCCGACGGGCTGCACTGGACAAAGCTGCGAGGCGAACCGGTCATCCCCCGCAGGGCTCCATTCAAATTCGATTGGATGTTTGATTCACAGAATGTCGCCTTCTGGTCGGAATCGGAACAAAAATATGTCTGCTATTTCCGCGTCTGGAATGGCGTCCGGAGCATCGCACGCTGCGAGAGTGCCGACTTTGTGCAGTGGAGCGATCCGGTGCTCATGAGCTACGTCACTGACGGCCAACCCTCCCCGACCGAAGAGCTGTACACGAACCAGACGCATCCGTACTTCCGCGCGCCGCACCTGTACATCGCCATCGCGGCCCGATTCGTGCCCGATCGACAGGCAATCAGTGACAAGGAAGCCGCCGCACTTCATGTCGCCGAGGGTTTTCACAAGGATTTGTCCGACGCCGTACTGATGACCACACGCGGTGGCCACGTTTACGATCGTACGTTTCTGAGTTCCTTCATTCGTCCCGGCATCGGCGCGAGGAACTGGGTCTCACGTACCAACTATCCCGCATTGGGCATCCTCCAGACCGGGCCGACGGAGATGTCGATCTACACGAACCAGGACAATGCACAGCCGACTGCCCATTTACATCGCTACTCCCTGCGTCTCGACGGGTTTGCCTCAGTTCACGCTGATTACGACGGCGGAGAACTGCTCACCAGACTGCTTAAGTTCTCGGGCAGTCGTTTGGATCTGAACTTCTCGACCTCTGCCGTGGGCTCGATCCGCGTTGAAATCCAGGACGAGAGCGGTCATCCGACTCCCGGTTTCGCAGCAGCCGATTGCGTGGAAGTCATTGGAAACGAAATCGACCGCACGGTGAGCTGGAAATCCGGCAGCGATGTGAGTTCCCTCGCTGGCAAAACTGTGCGTCTGCGATTCGTCATGAAGGACGCCGACCTGTACGCCATGCGGTTTGCCTCGGAAAGTCGCCAGTAATGAGTGATCCGCACCATGTTCTGATTGTTGGCGTCGGTTCCATCGGCGAGCGGCATGTGCGCTGTTTCCAGGCAACCGGGCGTGCCGAGGTCTCAATTGTTGAGATCAACGACGCACTGCGTACCACGATCTCCGAACGCTATGGCGTTCGCGGTTTTGCCGATCTGGAAACAGCGATGGCGGATCATGCCGCTGCACTTCATCAGCCTACCCGGCGGGTCACTGCAGCAGTCATCGCAACACCCGCGAATCGACATCTGGAGATCGCCACACAGCTGGCTGAAGCCGGCATCCATCTGCTGATCGAAAAGCCGCTCAGTACCAGCATCGACGGAGCCGACCGATTGACACGCATCGTCAGCCAGCGTGGTCTTGTGGTCGGCGTGGCGTATGTCATGCGCTGTTATCCGGCGCTGGCGGCGATGCGAGATGCCGTGTTGAGCGGTCGGTTCGGAAAACCAGTCGAGATTGTCGCCGTCTGTGGTCAGCATTTTCCCACCTACCGCCCAGCGTATCGCGACACCTATTATGTGGACCGCGCGACGGGAGGTGGAGCGATCCAGGACGCGCTAACCCATGTTCTGAATGCCGGGGAATGGCTGGTCGGCCCGATCGATCGACTTGTCGCGGATGCCGCTCACCGGGTGTTGGCGGATGTGACTGTTGAAGACACGGTCCATGTGCTGACGCGCCACGGTGATGTGCTTGGCAGTTACAGCCTGAACCAGCATCAAGCGCCGAACGAAGTCACGATCACAGTCATTTGCGAAGGTGGCACTGTCCGCTGGGAAACGCACGCCCAACGGTGGCGGTGGATGATGCGCACTGACGAACTGTGGCATGACGAACCGCACGAACCTCAGCCGCGCGACGCCGCATTCGTGACGCAGGCCAATCGATTCCTTGATGCCGTCGAAGGCCACACGTCATTGCTTTGCAGTCTGGATGACGGCGTGCAGACATTGCGCGTCAATCTCGCCGCACTGGCGAGTGTTGATCATGGATGCTGGCAAACGATCTAGCGAGGCATCGCGGCTTCGCCGCTCGCCTCAGACCAATGGATTGTAAATCGCAGTTGCGATTCCTGTAGCCTGGACA
>JANOUN010000482.1:0-1606 GCA_031416875.1 Planctomycetota bacterium
TTCGGCGAATGTCAGGAAGTCACGACGAAAGATGCCAGTGGCTCCGATGTACCGATCAGTCGGATCTTCAACAACACCGACTTCGGCTACCAGACGATCACTGTCGAGCGTCCAGAACGCGACGCAGCCGGCAAGATCGTGAAGGAAACCACGGGTAGGGGAAAGGGAAGCCCAAACCTGACACGAGTCTGCGCGACACGGAGAACGTGCCGCTGTCGGATAGTGTGGAAGACTATTTCAAGCGAGAAGTCTTGCCGCATGTCCCTGATGCATGGATTGATCATGAGAAGACGAAGACCGGCTACGAGATCCCTTTCAATCGGCATTTTTACGTCTTCAAACCGCCGCGTGAACTGGCGGAAATTGATGCCGAACTGAAGGGCGTCACTGACCGCATTGTCACGATGATCGGGGGACTTTCGCAATGAGCAAATCACGCGAACTGGTCGATCCTTCCGACGATCCGCAATACAAAAACCTGCTGAAACAGATTTCCGAAACGTATAGTGAAGGTCAACGGCGGGCCTATCAGGCCGTCAATGAGCATCTGACCGCAACGAACTGGCGAATTGGCCAGCATATCGTGGAGTTTGAGCAAGGCGGAAAAGCACGGGCTGAATACGGTACGAGCCTGCTTAGGCGTTTGAGCCACGACCTGACGCTGCGGCATGGCAAGGGGTTCAATCGCAGCGGCGTCATTCGAATTCGGCAGTTTTACCTCGCCTTTCCAAAAGGTGCGACAGCGTCGCACCTTTTGAGTTGGTCACATTTTGTCGAACCGTTGAAGATCGACGACGAGCTCGAACGCTTACTGCAGCCCAAAGTAGCAGGCACTTTCCAAGTGCCGTCCGCCATGCGCGAACAAAGCCCAAGGCACGCGACAGCGGCAGATGGAGCGGACGGCACACGGAGTGTGCCTGCTACTGTAGCAGGCATTTTCCAAATGCCGTCCGCTCCACACGTAGTAAAACATATCCCGATGGCTGCGGCACATGGTATGTGCCTGCTACATTGGAGGTCGCACTCCAATGTTTGAATTGTTTGACCCAAAAGCAGACGTCCGCATAGAGATGGGCACCAACCTGCCGCATTGGTTTCAGCCGGGCGTCTCGTACTTCGTCACATTCCGGACTGAAGATTCGATTCCTGCCGAAGTGAGTCGCCGCTGGCATGCGCAGCGCGCATCATGGCTTTCGACACACAGTATCAATCCCGGTGATCCGAACTGGAAAATGCACCTTGACCAACTTTCCATAACGCTTCGCAGAGAGTTTCACGAGACGTTTTCCCTTCAGTACATGGAATCGCTCGACAAGGGACTTGGTGCATGCGTTCTTCGCCAACCAGAATTGAGTACGATCGTCGCAGACAGCCTGTTTCATTTTGATACCGATCGCTACCACCTGGGTGATTTCGTCGTCATGCCGAATCATGTACATCTGATTGTGTGTCTGCTTGGTGAAACAGACATAGAATCGCAATGCACGTCATGGAAGCGATTCACGGCGAAAAAAATTAATCATGCACTTGGAAAAAGCGGTCGGTTCTGGCAGGAAGAAAGTTAGAATCAATCCCAGCACGCCCATGCAAAGCGCGATATGTAAAC
>JANOUN010000483.1:0-2763 GCA_031416875.1 Planctomycetota bacterium
CCAAGCGCAGCGCCGTTCCGGCATTTGCTCTACCTGCCGGAACGGCGCTGCGCTTGGTCCGGCCTACTGATTGAAGGTATCACTGACTCGCCGTGCGGGAGATTGTAATTCCATCAAGCCGTGATGCGTCATGATCTTTCCAAAGTACACCAACAGACTGATTTTCAACAAGTTCGAGCGTGCAATTCGTGACTGGATTTTCTATCAGCGTCTCTGCACCTGACGGCCAGAATACGCGAACTGACCGTACTACGGCATCGGCCCCCAGCCCAAACTGCAACTGCCGTTCGTTGGAGGCATGGTATCCACTTCCGGCACAGAGTTGACGAACCCACACTGACTGATCAGTACGCACTTCAACGCGGGAGTAAAAGGCATCCCGGGAAGTCGTTGTGGCGTGCAATCTGAAATTGATGAAAGCACCTGTCGTTTCTGTGGTGTTCGTAACCACTGAAGCAGGGCCTCCCATGTTCGAAACTGCGAAATCGGTCAGTCCGTCCTGATTCCAGTCCAGCTTTGCGAGGCCGCGTCCGAGAAATTTTTCCGCGAAGTAGTCACCCGCCTGTTCGGAAGCGACTTCCTGAAACTGCGCGTCCCCCATATTGCGGAATAACTGAGGCCGCATGTGATATTCTCCCTCCTCATCGCGGTAATCTTCGACATGGCCATTTGCGACGACGAGATCCAGATCGCCGTCCAGATCAGCGTCGAGGAACTGGGTTCCCCAGCCCACAAACGGAATGCCTGCCGCATCCAGCCCCGCCGTCCGGGACAAGTCCTGAAACAGTCCTTCAGAAATTTGCAGATACAGCGTATTTGATTCATCCTTGAAGTTTGTGACGAAGAAGTCGATCAGCCCATTGTTGTCCACATCGTCCGCCGCAATTCCCATCGCCGCGGTCAGCAGCCCGTCACCACTGTAGCCAAGACCTGTCTGAAAGGCGGAATCCATCAGGCCTGGCTTCCCGGATTCATCAATGGTCAGGGACAACAGAAACTTTGGGGTCTGATCATTGGCGACAAAGATCGAAGGGAACTCAGTGTCGGGGTTGCGGAAAACGATCAGTCCAAGTCCTTTGGATTCTGCGACAGAAGTTGAGGCTGAAATGGTGCTGAATGTGCCATCGCCATTGCTGAAATGGACCTGATCCAAAGTCCCGTCGAATGCCGACGGCGAACAGGCTCGACCACTGCAGATACGAGAAAACGCATCCGAGCCGGACACATAGTTGATATCAACCAGATCCGGCAGACCGTCCGAGTTGATGTCGGCGATGGCACAACTGGACGTCCAGTGAACCGGGGATTCAACGGGGATCTCAGCCTGCGTGAATGTGCCGTCGCCATTGCTGAGCAGCAGCGAATTCTGGCCGATGTTGGCGACGTACAAATCATCAAAACCGTCGTTATTGAAGTCTCCCGCTGTACAACTCTGTCCGAAACCCCGCTCGTGAATCTCCGTCAATGTCGTGATATCCTCAAATGTCCTGCCAAATCGGTTGTGGTAGATGCGGTCGATCAAACTGTCGGTCAGCACCGGCACGCTGCTGCTGGCAGGCCACTCTGCCCCCTGCACAAAATACAGATCCTGCCACCCGTCCTGGTCGATATCCACGACCGTCACGGCCCCACCAGTTTGTTCCTGCATCCGCGATCCCCGCGTGGAATCATCAGCCGCATTCTGGTAGACAAAATCGATCCCGATCGCCGATTCTTCACGAAACTGCATCGTCGTGCTGGCTGCGGAGTCGGGAGCGGTACGAGGCTCCGGAATTCTGGCTGACAGAATCCCGGTGTATTCAGGAAACGAACTGAGATCACACTTCATCGCCAGATTCCTGTCTGCCAACACCATCGGAAGCTGATCATTCAGCAAAGGGGCAAGCCGCTGTAAAAACTCAGACGGCCATTCGGACTGCGGGAAATTCTTCCGCGACAGTTGAGCCCAGGCGCAGGTTTCCCAGACACGTCCCATGTGATCAAGAGTCTGCACGATCTGTTGCATGATCACTTCGTTCCGGCCTTCTGAGCGAAGTGCATGCATCAGCGCCTGAGTCAGACTGAAAAGCTGCCGGGACTGCTCCGCGAAGCCGTCTGCGTTTGCGTCCTGCAGTTCCGCAAGGATTCGTCCCAACTGATAATTCGCTCGACGATGAATCGGCGAAATCCGGAGCACCTCCCAATAGCATCGCGCGGCAATCTTCTGATGTCCCAGCAATCGGGCTCGAGCGCCTCTGGCGTACCAAATGTCGGGCCACCGATCTGCATCGGAAGGCAGTTTGCCATGCCAGGCATCAAATCGACTGCTCCGCTCGCTCGCCAGCAGCTCTCCCAGCAGGGCCTGGGCGGCCATGAGTTCAGGCCGTTCGTGAATGATCTTCTGCAGTTCAAGTACAGCGGCAGCCAGTTGGCCGTTTTGCGCACTAATCGACGCGAGACCCAGCCGCACGTTGAGATCATGTGGCCAGGACTGCTGACACTTCTTAAGGTACCCTTCTTCATCGACTGGACGTTCCAGATCTGCCAGAAGTGCCAGTTCCTCGACCGTGGCACCGCCGCTCCTGAGGATCAACTCCAGATGCGGGCGAGATTCCCAGCGGCGGGCTGATGCGGCATACAGAAAAGCCACTCGGGAATGAGTTGCCACATCCGCGGGCTCTGCTTTCAGAACCCGTTCGAAAGCCTCAAGTGCTGACGTCATGTCGCCGGTGTGAATCAAAACGTTGGCCAGCGAAAACTGAGCAAGGACCGAATTATCGGAAT
>JANOUN010000484.1:0-3277 GCA_031416875.1 Planctomycetota bacterium
GAACAGCGGGATCGAGGCTGCCCGATCGGCAGTGGCATCGTCGAGTCAGCGTGTAAGCAGATTGTGAGCGAACGGATGAAGCTCTCCGGAATGCGCTGGAAACACCCCGGAGCCCAGCACGTGATGACGCTCCGTTCGATCCTGCTGAGCCAGACATGGTAGCCCACGTTTAGATGCACGCTATTAGCTTTCCCTCCCGTAACAACCCTATGCCTTTAACAAACCCAGTAATTTCCAGTATTTCAGGGCGCATGGCGCGGATCGCACCCTTGAGGTCTAGTGTTATGAATCCGCCGGCTGTTGTTGTTTGAGCCGCCTCGAGATGCAGTGCGGATAATCCCTGTTTCTAACACGCGCACTTCATTTGTCGATGAACCAACAATCGTCGGCTCCCAGTGAATGATCCTGATTGCAGAAAACACCTCACGCCGCGTCGCTTGTTTGTTCCACCGGTTTTGGACCGATCGATTTTGAGCCGCCTTTGTGCCGCGCCTTCAGATCGAAAAGACCAAAAATCTCCGTTGCGTTCAGGCCGAGTGACACGTTGTTGTTATTGTCGCCGTCGCCCAGAATGGCTGCAAAGAGGGCGCGTTTTTCACTCAGCACGCGATCGATGCGTTCTTCGATCGTATTCTTTGAAATGAATCGCGTCACAATCACCGGGTTCTTCACGCCGATGCGGTGGGCTCGGTTGATCGCCTGATCTTCAATCGCCGGATTCCACCAGCGATCGAACAGGAATACATAGCCCGCGAATTGCAGGTTCAATCCGACCGCACCAGTCCCGTAACTCATTAGCAGAATGTGAGCGTTGGGGTCCTCTTTGAATTTTGCGAGGATCGGTTCTCGTTTGCTTGTCGGAACGCCGCCGTGATAAATCAGCGGATTGAATTCCTTCAGCTTTGGTGCCAGCCAGTCGATGGTCTTCGTCCACTGACTGAACAGGATCGCCTTTCCACCGCTCGCCCCGATTTCTTCCATGTCGGCGAGCAGCCGTTCCAGTTTTGCACTTTCACCGGTCAGCGGATCGAAGTTTGTGATCTGTTTCAGCCGCAGCACCAGTTCAAAAACATGCTGCACGGTGATGGTGTCGCCCATGTCGTTCAACTGAATAATGCCTTCTTTCTCCGCCGTGCGATACGCCAGCTCCTGTGCGTCCGTGAGTTCCAGTTCCGCATCGCGATCGATGCGCGGAGGCATGTCTTTCATCACCAGGTCCTTGGTTCGCCGCAGAATATATTTTTTTGCCAGCTTGGAAAGTTGTCGCAGATCGGGATTCGCCGCCTTTGGAATCACTTCCATGAATTCAAAAAGTGCGGCCAGTTCTTCTGGTCGATTTTCGATGGGAGTTCCGGTCAGCGCCCAGCTGCGGCGGCGTCTGATGGATCGCGCGGCTTCAGCGGTGCGCGAATCACGGTTCTTGATGCGTTGTGCTTCGTCAAGTACCAGCAAGTCGAACTTCGGCTGTTCATCGTCCGGGATCTCGGCAATGTCACGTGCCATCGATTCATAGTTCGCGATCAGAATTGGAATGCCGGGCATCGTCCAGAGCATTCGCCGCCGCGCTCCGTTACCTTCGACAGTGACAACTGGCAGTTCTTCCGCCCACGTCTTGAATTCGCGCTGCCAGTTGGGAATCAATGGCTTCGGGCAGATGAGTACAATCCGCCGCGCCTGACCACTTCGCAGCAGCAGGCGGATGGCGGTGATTGTCTGCATCGTTTTGCCAAGTCCCATCTCGTCGGCCAGCAGCGCAGATTGACTGGAGAAGAGCCACGCGATGCCTTCGTACTGATAGCCGAACGGTTCGAACGGCATGATGAGTTCCTGCTCGGCCAGCCACGATTCAAGCGGCGGCTGCAGCAGATAAAACAGGCGATCCTGAAGTGACAACGCATCTGAAGGTGGTTTGATCCGAGTGACCTTGCGTGGCTTTTGGCCGTCGCCCGCTTCGTCAACGTCTTTCTTCGGCGGGCCGATTCTTTTGAGTTCGACTCCGTCAGATGATTTCGTTGTGTCAACTTTTGGCGGCAGGAATTCCATGCCTTCCGGAAGCGTGAGTCCGATGCACTTGATGGGAATCCGTCGGGCAGTCCACGATGGCACGAAGTCCAGCACGGTATTCAGTGAGATCGTCTGCGTTTCAATCGTCGGCAATCGTCCCAGTGCCGGATTGAATCCCGTCTGCGCGACATCGACTCGAGTGCCGCGTTTTGCTTCGCGGATCAGCGCTGGATCGATTCCTGCTTCGGCGAGCGGGGGATGTAAATCCCCTGATTCCACTTCGTTGAGACCGGAGATTAACATCTCCGGGCCGCGGCTTCCGACACGATCGTCGTCGGCATTTTCTGCGTCGTCGTCAAAATCATATTTACTCATCGGGCAAACACCGTTTTGACAGTTTCCGCCAGTGCCTCGCGAACGCGTTCAAGAGGTTCAGCCAGGTCGGCGGAATCGGGAATCAGGTGTTTCTGTTTCGACAGCGTTTGGGCATCGAGTTCATGGCTTCCGTGAAATCGAAGGACGCTGCCGCCGAGTCGCAGTGTCCCGCCCTGTTCTGCCACTTTGGATTTTGCATCCGCCGCACAGGCGACAGGGATCGACGTATGGTTGCGCAGCTCCAGCAGATTCGGATCACTGGTAATAATGATGTTCGGCTTGATGGAAACTCGATCCAGCAGCGTGCTGCCGATGAGTTCACCCAGCAGCCACGCACGCAGTGACTCGCCAAACAGGATTTCCTGAGTGCGATTCGGTTTGACGGGAGTCGTACACTGGAACTCCAGCGGGCGTCCGTTCTGGTTTGTGATCAGCAGCCCGCCGATGTGACCGCGGCCATCGACTTCCATGGTCTCCATGAAGCCCAGTCGCAGATGTTCCGTTTTCCCCGCCCCTGACATTCCGTTGTCTTTCCTCGGGACTCTAACCCATTGAATTTGCGATACACCGGCAAAAACTGCCGGTCGTCTGCGTGCTGGTCGTGGAAAAAGGGTCAGGAACCAATAGCCAAATGGCCCAAAGGGTGCTCCGCGATATTGGTTCCTGACCCCTTTTCCAAGACGTCAAGTGACTGATCGTCGAATCGGAGTTCTCAGCTTTAGCAGCCATTACAAAACCGACACGGCAAAGCAATCGCCAGGCGATCGCGACTGGATAACCGTGCGCGCACGAATGTGCTTCGTCAGGACAAAGAATTGGGGTTGAATCTGTAGGCCGGACCAAGCGCAGCGCCGTTCCGGCAATTGCCAGACACTTGCCGGAACGGCGCTGCGCTTGG
>JANOUN010000485.1:0-4720 GCA_031416875.1 Planctomycetota bacterium
CCCACAAGCGCCGCCTGTCGGCGCTCGGCCCGGGTGGTCTGAGCCGTGAGCGCGCCGGCTTCGAGGTGCATCCGGGGGAAATTGGAGTTCACGCGCCGAAAATAGCCATCAAGGCCAGCGATGCAGAACAGATCGAGACTCAGTTCAAAAAAACGCTCCAGATCACATTCCGCTCGCCGCAATAAAGATTCCAGATAAAGCGTCAGTTCACTTGCGACAATCCCTGCATCTGCCGGCCGCGCGTCGGGGTCGGCAGAAAGGCATTTCATCGCCAGCCGCACAAGGACGTCATCCGCTCCGCTGTCCATAAGTTTCGCATATGTATCGCGCAGGTCCGCCTGCGCGGCCTTGAAACACAGGTCAAAGAGATTTGTCCCGCGATAGGGCGCAAACCCGGTCAGAATCTCGCAGAGAATGCCGCCCAGTCCGAACACATCGGATCGCACATCTGGACACTGTCCTCGTGCCTGCTCGGGAGACATGTAGGGGGGCGTTCCCCAGAGTGCCCCGACGGGCGCATTCACAGCGAGGTCATGCGACGAAATCCCAGGCAACTTTCGGGCGGCTCTGTTGTCGGGCAGAAAAGTTTCGTAGAGGTCCGGAAGGCTCGCGGGAACACAGGGATCGGCGGATGCTCGCGCAAGTCCCCAGTCCATCAGATGAACTTCACCAAAGGCACCGGCCATCACGTTTGCCGGTTTGATGTCCAGGTGGATGACTCCGCAGGAATGCGCATACGAAAGCGTCTGACAGACATGTTCGAAGATATTCAGGAAACGAGGAAGATCATCCTGAGGCGATCGCCGAGTGGTCAGAAGGTTTGCCAGTGTCATCCCATTGACGAGCTTCATCGCAAAGTATGGTCGGTCGTCAAATGTCTTACCGGTTTCGTAAATCGGGATGATGCCCGGATGCTGCAAGCGACCGGTGATGCGCGCCTCATTGATGAACTGCTGATGAATGTGAGATTTGCACTGATGCTCCCTGAGCAGGAGCTTGATGGCAACTTTCCGATCCAGGTCTACGTCACGGGCTTCGAAGATGATTCCCATTCCGCCGCAGGCAATTTGACTCTCCAGGTGAAACCGTCCCAGAAAACGGCCTTCCAGGTCTGCCGCTGACTCCGGTTCTGACCCGCCGTGATTCAGAAAGGGAACCGTCCTGCACTGGTCCGCGCTCGCGTCATCGGCATCGCCGTCCAGCTTGATCTGTACCTGTTCGTCCGGATCTATCCCATCGCTGAAATGCAGATCGCCAGACTGGACTGACTCGTTCACCTCAGTGGCTTTGGGCGAAGCAGACGTCGCATGCTTTTGAGCATGCCGTCCCGGTGGCAAGTCATCGTATCTCATGGCGGCTCACTTTCATGTACCGCCAGGATGTTCAATTGGTTTAGTGTTGCAAGTCCGTGCTTAATGAACACCCTGTCGCTGAAGAATCAGGAATCTGCATTCAACCACCGAATAATTAAAGCATTCACACACTAAAATTTCAAGAAGGTGCTGACATAAAGTTGCACGACTCCAGGGTGACCATCGATTATTTCGCTTTCACGATCTGCAACAGCACACTTTGACCATCACGACCGGGGGTTGGCCATTCAGCGATCGACTGGAGTTTCAAACGGCTCAAAAGTCCTTCGGATTCAGCCTCTTCGCATTCTTCCGTCCATCGCGGGCCTTTGATGAGCAGCATTTGCCCGACGGATTTCCACACCTGTGCGAACCACGTCAGGAGTTTGCTGATCGATCCCACGGCGCGCACGGTGACGACCTGAAACCGATGCTTCTTAAGAATTGTTTCGGCTCGATCCGCATGCACCACAATCGGCAGACGCAACGCCTTGACAATCGCCTGCAATGCGATCGCCTTCTTGCCGATCGATTCGCAGAGTGCGACCTTCAGATCCGGACGCAGGATCGCCAGCACGATGCCTGGAACTCCACCTCCGGAACCCACATCCATGACCGTGGAATCTTTCGGAACATGCCGCGACAGTTCAATCGTGTCCAGCAGGTCGCGAGTGACAAACAAGTCCCAGTCCGTATGACGTGTCAGATTCAGACGGCTGTTCCAGTCCCACAACAGACGGCAGTAGTGCGCCAGCCGCGCAGCCTGCTCATCTGTGACTGACAATTGATGAGCGGCGACGGCTCTCAATAACTGCTGTACGTCTTCAGGCGATGCAGACGTGCCTGCAGGCGGAATAAAATAAGGTGTGCCAGTAGTTTCGAGCGATGAATCAGACAAGACCGAACACCATATTCATTTCTTCGGCGATGTGTTTCAGTTCCGCAGCGTCGCCGCCATCAACTTCTGCGGCAACCCAACCATAGAAATTGATTTCACGCAGCGCCTTTCGAACATCTGCATAGTCGATGTCTCCCTCGGAGATTCGCGTAAACTTATTGTCCGCTCGCGAAAAGCCTTTGATATCCAGTTTCATCACGCGTTTGCCAAGCTGACGAATCCAGTCTCCCATACTGCCGTATTTCCAGTGATTGCCAATATCAAATTGCATGCCAACCCATGGTGAATTCAATTCATCCACATAGCGGACAAACTTTGCGGCGGTCTGAGTGTGATCGCCATCATGATCATACAAGAATTGATTCCAGACGTTTTCGATCACGATCTGCACGCCCAGCTGAGCAGCGAGCGGCACGGCCAGCGAAATATTTTCGATCGACCGTTTCCAGATTTCAGCTTCCGGGCCATCCGCTCCTTTTCCGACCACGAGCAGGACAGAATGGCCACCGACTTCGTGCGTATCGCGAATGGCTGTCTGCAGAGATTCCAGCGCTTTCGCGCGAACTGCTGCGTCTGCATTTGTATGACGAATATCCCAGTGGGTCGAGTTCACAGTTCCGTCAACCGGCAACCCACTTTCCGCGATGGCCTTCTTTGTCTCGTCCACATTCATGCGGGGAGCATTCATTTCAATCCCGTCGAAGCCCGCAGCCTTCACTGCTTTGAATTTTTCAGTCAGCGTGCCGGGAACCATTACCATCCCGATCTTCAGCGTCTTCCACAATCGCCCTTTCAGACCGTCGCCTTCAGGAGCCAGCGTCGCCGCCGGAGCAGCCAATGCTAAATTCGCCCCGGAGAGCACCGAACCTGCCGCAGCCGCCAGCGCCGTCGAATGGAGGAATCCTCGGCGTGAAAAATGATCAAACGTCATCGTAAGCTTCTCCGGCCTCTCAAAACTCCAGGATCAGAACAATCCGCAAGGCGGGAAGTCTACCGGCGCAGCGAACACGATTCAATCTGCCAGGCTTTCAACGGCGAATCAGCACCTCAGAACCAACGGTCAGAAGCGCAAACACTTCTTCGATGTTCTCGTCGTCCAGATGAATACAGCCGCGTGAGACGGCCTGACCTATGGAATCCGGATCAATTGTGCCGTGGATTCCGATGTGGTCTCCGAGGCCCAGCCAGAATTCCCCGAGCGGGTTTTCCGGATTATCGGCATCCACGATGCCGCCCTCGGGGTTGTACCAGGCAGGATTCTCCAACTTCTCTTCGATCGTGAATTTTCCAGTCGGCGTCCCGTTTTCTGCGCCCGTCCCGATCGGATATCGATGCACATACCAGCCGTGGGCGTGCACGGTCAGGCAGAAATCCTGCAGCTCCACAACTGCTCCGAACGGGCCGCGAACCACCTTCAACTGCTGCCCTGCCTGAAGATCATCCGGATCGACCCGATTCAGACGAGCGAGATACTGCCAGGGCACATGATACTTTTTCGCGATCGAACCAAGTGTCTCACCGTAGTCGACAAAATGCGGTTCTGCGAACTGACGCTCCGGTGTGGTGAAGATGATTGCCGCCGTTTCATCGATCTGTTTCTGAATGACGTGTCGATGTTCCGGATGTTTCCAGTAAATGTCGGACATCTCCTGATGTGCTTCAAGAATCTGATCTGCTTCCATGAATTCTTCGATGCGTCGCAGGCGTGCTGCAATGTCGGCGGTCAGCACGGCAGGCTGCGGAGTATGCCGTGTATTCACTTCGGATCCTTGCGGTGCGTCAGGTTCAAACGACACCTGAGCAACCTGAGAGTCCTGCCGAACATTTGATGATTTTCGATGGGTGCGGTTTGCATCTCGTGAATCAGGCTCGGCAGTGCTCTGCAGGTCGCGACGCTTGTTCTGCGCGAGCGCATGCACAAGCGGGTCAGCGCTGTCCACGACTTCCATCTCCAATTCTGCAGTCGATTCATCACGAATGTCGCCCCAGTCGTCATCCAGAAATGAATCAGTCTCATCAGGTGCTGTCTGCATCGACTTTGCCACCGCACCTGTCTCGACGGTCCGCACACGCGGAATGAGGTCCAGTTGCCAGACAAGAAATGCGGCGGCGACACCACTGATGATCCACCAATGCAGTTTTGAATGTCGCTCAGACTTTGTTGCGAACGGTTCCATGTTCGGCGTTACCTCAAGATCCCTGGGAAGTGCCTCTCGGATTCTGTCGGGATTGTCGCAAACCACCGAATTTGCGGCTACCCCGGTCTGAACTCAAGCTTATACCTCGCGCGGTTGAGGATGGCACATTCGTTTAACCGCGTGGGCAACGCCCCGCGCTTTGTATTTCAAATCTCCTGACTGTACCGTTTTCTATGTGTTCGCCAATTGAAGCGAGGTTTCCAGACCGGGAACCACGAATGAACACAAATAGACACGAATGGAATGCTTAACAATTCGTGTTGATTCGTGTC
>JANOUN010000486.1:0-5072 GCA_031416875.1 Planctomycetota bacterium
AACGTGGTGTGCCTTCGCAGCTTGTCAGCTGCTTGTCACACCCTGCGAATTTCAAAACTCCGGATACCATTCTGAACCTAAGTTAGTGCGGACGGGTGCCTGTCCCGGTTTTGTTAGCGGTTCTTGCGAGTTGTTTGTCTGTCAGTTCACTGTAAGGAGAGACCATGTCCGGAGTCGTTACATTCGAGCATCCTACGCTCATCCAGGGAAAGCAGAACTCAATTTCCGGGGGTGTATTCGATGCCATCCTTGATGATACAACATGCACTGATCGCAATAACTCAGAGCTGGAATTGATAATGCGCGTCTACTTCTATGACGCCTTCAACGATCCGGCGATCACCACAAAAGATCCCACCGACCCGAAAAAGGGATTCGCCAAGGATCATGATGGAGTCGAATTCAATGCGACTCCATGGGATCCGGCTAAGTTGGTCGCCTGGACCAGGAAAGCAGTCGCAGCGGCCCAAAAATTCTGGCACGGCAAGTTCTGGCTGGAAACGCCATCGACCTACCGCGGGCTGGATATCACCGTGGGCAGCCAAAAACATCGTCCGAATGTCTGGTGTCGATTCGACGTGGAGGCCACAACCACAGAGGCGGGATCACACTTCAAGATTGCTGTCGCAAATATTTCGACACCCAAAAACCCCACGCATGGATTTCAGTACCGCTCAAACATGTTGCTTTATGACGTGCAGGACCCGATCAATACAAAAAAACACGAAGTTGGCCACTTACTTGGCCTGGACCACCCCGGCGGGAACTGTAACAACGCGGCATGCTACAATGCTGCCGATGACGACATTATGGGTAGTGGGAAGTCGATCCTTCCCCGACACGCTCTGCCATGGCAGAAGGCCATGGCCATCATCACATCGACAAACAAGGACGACTGGAAGGTCCACCAGTGCAAGGTCTTCCCGAAACGCGTTTGAGGAATCGTGCAGTTACCGGATCGCAGCATCAGGCACGCCTGGTGCGGAAACTGCGGCGCTGTTGCTGAGTTTTTCCAGAACGACGACCAATCCTTGAACGTCCTCTCCGTTGTCCACACGCAGCACGACCGGGCGGACAATTCTCTCTGCGAAGTTGTGGATGGAGGCAAGCTGTTTCAGATAGGGGACACCGTGAGAGTATCGGCGAGTCGGTCCCAGTGTCCATGTGTCGCCGCTGTTTGCTTCCACAGAGAACGCAAACAACCCGGCGGGTCGCAGCGCACGCGAGACTCGATGAAATGTTTCACTCAAATCACCGACATATACAAAGACATCCGCGGCAAGAATCAAATCACAGGCCGCATTCTGACCGGCAAGGAATTCAACGATACCACTCACATGCAGTGCTTCGTAAATGCTTCGCCGTCGGGCTACCGTGATCATTTCGGAGGACAAATCGACGCCGATCAGACGGTCAGCGACAGTTTTGAAAACTTCGCCGCAAAGTCCCGTGCCGCAGCCAAGATCCAGAACCAACTCGAATGAGTCCCTGCGAAGTTCCTGCACTGCTGCCCATAAATGCTGAGGCGTGCGATATTGCAGGTTGCTGACCAGATGCTCATCGAATCTCGCGGCATAGGCGTCAAACAGCGAGGTCACATAGGCGACAGGTGCCGTTGGCGGAGCCGCTGACGCAGAGCCCTGACAGGCCGCCAGATGATAACGCCATTCCGTCGCGTCAGGCCTGAGTCTGACAGCTTCACTCAGGTGCGACAGCGCTTCGTCCGTGCGCTTTGCTCGTTCAAGGGAAATACCCAGAGCATAGTGGGCATCAGCGGATTCTGGATGGTATTCGAGGGCCTTCCGGCAAATCCTGACCGCATCGTCAATCCGAAGACACTTCAACAGTGCTGCGCTGTAGTTCAGAAGTGCGGCAAGTGATTCCGGTGCATGCAGGACAGCCTGCTCAAAACAGGACATTGCCTGTTCGAGTTGTCCCAGTTCACGATACGCGATACCGAGATTATTGTGAGCATCCGCAAGATCAGGCCGTAATTCAATGGCTCGCTGAAAGGCCGCAATCGCATCGTCGCGTTGCCCAAGAGAGTTCAGGATCGTCCCGAGGTTAAAGTGCACCTCCGCCAGGTCCGGGCGGTACTTCAGCAGTTCACGCAAACGCCTCGCAGCCGCTTCGAATTCGCCCGCATCGTGTAATAAGACCGCCAATGCAAACAAAGCCTCAGTGCAGCGGGGATCCTGTCGAACAACCTGCTGATAAATGGCGATCCCGCGCTTCGTCCGCCCGGCCTGCACATGCAGCTCGGCCTGATTCAGAAGTCTTCGCTGTGAAATTGAAATCATCGGCGGGCCACAAGACCTGAAAGCGAACAGATTTGATATCTCATGCAGCGGCGAACCATAACCGTACGACGTTGCTGTAGCTCACACGAACGATCGTTGTTCATGACAGCTCAAATCGAAATCCAGTGCCCGATTCGCCAACCTCCACGGAGATGGATTTGATTGCGACGCCGTCGGCCATTCTGGAGAGAACTTCCGCAGACAGTTGTGGCAGCAGGGTGCCCGTCAGAATTCTGTCGACGTTTCTGGCACCGCTGTCAACTTCCGTACAGCGGCTGACAATATTGTCAAGTACACCTTCCGACCACGTGAACGGTGCGTCGTAGTGTTCGCGAATTCTGCGAGCGATCTTGCCGAGCTTCAGCGTGGCGATCTGACGCATAATTGTATCGCTGAGCGGAAAGTACGGAATGACTGTGATTCGTCCCAGGAATGCCGGCTTGAAGCTCTTGAGAAGTTCCGGGTGAATGGCTTCAGCCAGTGCTTCCGGCGATGGCATGGTTTCCGGATCGGCACACAGCTTCATCATCGCATCGGTGGCTGCATTGGAAGTCATCAGAATCACGGTATTGCGGAAGTCGATGTCGCGCCCTTCGCCGTCTTTCATGTTGCCTTTATCAAATACCTGGTAGAAAACATCCTGGACCCCGGGATGTGCCTTTTCCATTTCGTCCAGCAGCACGACGCTGTAAGGTTTGCGACGAACAGCTTCTGTCAGGATGCCGCCTTCGCCGTAGCCCACGTAGCCGGGAGGAGACCCCATCAGCAGCGAAACTTTGTGCTCTTCCTTAAACTCGCTCATGTTGAGCACCGTCATGTTCTGCTCACCACCGTAGAGCAGTTCCGCCAGCGTAATTGCGGTTTCTGTCTTTCCGACACCACTGGGACCGACAAGGAAAAACACGCCGATCGGTCGACTGGGGTCGGTGAGATTGGCTCGCGATGTCTGAATCCGCTGAGCAATTGCTTCGAGTCCGTGCGACTGCCCGACAACTTTTTCTTCCATTCTTTCACGGAGTTTCAGGATGGTATGAATTTCATCGCTGACCATGCGCCCCACCGGAATTCCAGTCCACGAAGAAACGATCTCCGCAATCGCCTGCCCGTCGACGCAGGCCTGCATCAGCGGGGTTTCCCCTTGAATCGCGGCGAGTTTCTGATTCAGATCGACCAGCTGCGTCAGCAGTGCCTGACGCTCTTCCGGCGATAACGCCACGGGCGCTGCAGCGGCTGCCGGTGACTGTCCGGGCTTAACATCAGCAGGCTTTGGACTGGAAACCGGCCCTCCCGATAGTTTTCCGCGAATTTCGCGAATTTGCGTGATCAGATCCTTTTCCTGAGTCCATTGCTCCTTCAGTACATTGTACTGAACAGTCGCGTCTGCTTTCTTTTGTGTCAGTTTTTCAATTCCTTCCGCATGGTCCGCACCGGACGCAGTTTCCCGCTGAAGGACTTCGATCGCGGTGGTCGTCTGATCGATCATTCGCTGGCAGTCTTCCAGTGCCGGAGGAATCGATGTGTGGCTGATGCCGACACGCGCGCAGGCCGTGTCCAGCAGACTGACAGATTTGTCGGGCAGTTGACGCCCGGAGATATAGCGATTGGAAAGTCGAACCGAATCCTCGACTGCTTCGTTCAGAATCTCAATTTTGTGGTGCTTCTGAAGCGTATCCACCAGCCCTCGCATCATCACGATGGCTTTCTCTTCGGACGGTTCTTCGACTTTTACAACCTGAAAACGTCGCGCCAGAGCGGCATCACGTTCGAAGTATTTCTTGTACTCGGCCCAGGTAGTCGCAGCGATCGTTCGCAGCTCTCCGCGAGCGAGTGCTGGCTTGAGAATATTGGCCGCGTCACCCTGACCCGCCTGTCCGCCGGCACCAATCAGGGTGTGGGCTTCGTCAATGAACAGGATAATGGGCGTGACAGATCGATTGACTTCTTCAATGACGGATTTCAAGCGGTTCTCGAATTCCCCTTTGACACCGGCACCAGCCTGCAGCAAGCTCAGATCGAGCGTCCGGACCATCACCGTCTGCAGTGAGGGCGGGACATCTCCCTGAGCAATTCTCAGGGCAAATCCTTCCACGACAGCAGTCTTTCCCACGCCGGCTTCGCCTGTCATGATCGGATTGTTCTGGCGTCTCCGCGTGAGGATATCGATAATCTGCCGAATTTCCTGATCGCGGCCCAGAACGGGGTCAATTTTACCGGCCCGCGCTCGTGCGGTCAGATCGATTGTGTACTGATCCAGGGACGGCGTCTGAGTCGGTCCGCCAGCCGGACGTCCTCCCTGCGCAGAGGCTCCGGACGATGATCTTGCCGTATCCGACGCGGCCTCCGATGTGTCCGCCACGATCGCGGGAAAATCCCGCGTCAGCTTTTCCGCAGAGATCTTGCTGAACTCCGATGAAATCTGTTGGGCAATTTGCACGAGCGATCTGTCGTTCAGCAGTGCCAGCAGAAGATGTCCCGAGCGAGCCTGCCCTGCACCAAAGTCAATTGACCCGAGAACCCACGCTTCGCGCACCAGGTCCACAATATGCTGCGACAAGAGGGGCTGGCTGGAGTTTCCGGTCTTTAATCGATCGATCGCCTTCATGAGGTCAGCCGTCAGGCGTGACACATCAACACTGAATGCCTTCAGAATGGCATGAATATCCGTCTGAGACCCTTCGAGCAGTTTCAAGAGCCAATGCTCGACTTCGACATTATAGTTCGATCGAGACAAGCACAGGCCCGCAGCACCTTCCAGGGTACGAGTACAGGTGC
>JANOUN010000487.1:0-3304 GCA_031416875.1 Planctomycetota bacterium
CCAAGCGCAGCGCAGTTCCGGCACTTGGCTACCTGCCGGAACGGCGCTGCGCATGGTCCGGCCTACAGATTCTTATGTAGGATGGACATCCATGTCCGTCGCATGGCCATGAGACTCTGTCCATGCGAAGGTCATTGTGCCTTGACTGTTGTGCGACAATGCGACGGTACCTGGCGAATACCTAGGACATGAATGTCCAAGCTACAGGATTTAAAAAAGGGGTCAGGAACCAATAGTGCGGAGCACCCTCTGGGCCATTTGGCTATTGGTTCCTGACCCCTTTTTTAAATCAAAGATTTGACGTTGAGCGAGCACTAGTGCTGCTGCGGCAACTGATAGCCCTCGCGATTGACGCGAATGCGATACAAACTGGAACCAGCGGTGATGTACAGCAGCCCGGCGTCTTTGCCTCGCCCGAAACCGACGTTCGTGGGAATTTCGGTTGGAATATAGGCCAGCTCTTTTCCTTCCGGCGAATACACACAGATCCCCAGGCGATTTTCTGCTCGCACTGCAACATACAGGTTGCCATCTTTATCCACGACTAAACCATCCGGCCCGTCAAAGGGCGAATAGTCCACCAGCACTTTGCGAAATTTCGCCGTGCCATCCGCCGCCAGATCATAAGCCAATAACGCCATCAGCCCCTTCCTCAATGGCAGGCTTACCCTGGTGGCTTCTTTGGCACTGGGGTCAGCAAGTCGGTCAATCGCCGTACCGCCATTTTCGTTGCTGACAACGTAAAGCGTCTTCTGATCAGGTGAAACGCAAACACCGTTGGCCTTGCCTGCATCCGTGATGATTCGATGCAGCGAGCCATCCGTATCGATGCGATACACGCCGACAACCGGCTGGTCGATCGGCTCATGACCCAGATATCGCGGATCGCTGAAATAGATCCGGCCCTTCTCGTCAATCGTGATGTCGTTCGGTGAATTGAGCTTCCGTCCTTCAAACAGTCCGGCAATGATTTTTGCCTTGCCGGTCTTCATGTCTGTCCGAGTGACGCAGCGACCACCGTAGTCCGCACCTTCGGCGACGATCATGTTCCCTGCCGCATCGAACTTGATACCGTTCGACATACCGCTGGGAGACCGAAAGATCGATGTCGCCTTTGTCGCCGGATCAAATTTCCAGATGAATCCTGCGTCAATGGCTCCATTCTCATCCCGCGAGACATGCGAGAACGTGATCTCGCTGAAGTACACCATTCCGTCCGGAGCGACGCTCACACCTTCCGTAAGCACCTTTGACTCGAACAGTTTCTCCAGCTTTGCATCCGGAGAAACGATCGGTTCCTGAGCAGACAACGTATTGCTACTGCAAAGTAAGCCAAGGAGAATGAGTGAAAATCGGCCGAGTGACCCGATGTGCCAGGAACAGATCTGCATGGGAAATCCTTCGAACAGAAATTTGGGGGGACGAAGATTATCGTGTAACATTGCACAATCGCTTCCATTTTTCCACGAAGCCGGGACGATCGAGTACATCAGGATTCACGATGCCTCGCGGGCGCTGGCCTGATGAAAGATCGATCATCCCCTGACAGGCGGCTCGCCCGATGTCGCGAAACAGCTCATCCGTCCATGCGATGCAGTGCGGAGCGAGCAGAACGTTGTCAAACCGGGCAAAAGTCGGCGGTGCAGTCAGCGGCTCGACTTGAAAACAATCCAGTGCAGCACCTGCGATCAGGCGCGATGTCAAGGCGTCAGACAATGCGGCTTCGTCAATGATCCCGCCTCGAGCCGTGTTGATCAGATACGCCGTCGGTTTCATCAGGCCAAGTTCGCGAGCCCCGATCAGGTTTCGAGTATGTTCATTCAGCGGACAGTGGAGCGAAACAAAGTCGGCCTGCTCAAGCAGTTCATCCAGCGTGACGGAACGTACGCCGAGTTGGCTGATCGCAGTTGCATCTGCGAAGGGATCGAAAACCAGCGGTGGTTTCATCCCGAAACCCGAAAGCAGGCGCACCAGAGCCTGGCCGATCCCGCCAAAACCAATCACGCCCAGCGTCCGATCGCGAAGCTCACTTCCCATGTATTGGCTTCGTTCGTCCCATTTTCCTTCACGAACAAGTCGATCTTTCATCCGAAAATGATGTGTCAGGGCCAGCATCCAGCCAACGGTTGCTTCAGCCACAGGGCGGTCGACCGCACCCGCGGTGATGAAAAGCAACACGTCGGCAGCTGTGCAGGCGTTGACATCCACACTGTCGAAGCCAACTCCAAAGCGGCCAATCGCGAGCAGATCATCGCTCTGCGTGAGGCTCTGAGCTGTCACCCGAGGCGTCAGCACGATCACGCCATTGACCCCCGCCAGCTGTTGCGGTTCGATCTCAGCACGATGATCTGCGAATTGACTCACCACGATACGATGGCAACCGTCGAACAAACTCAAACCAATGTCGCGGTACTTCGTCGCCCCCTGGGCATCATAGAAATCCGCAGTCAAAGCAACTCGGAAGGAAGAACGTGGTGGTGTCATTTGCGTAACCAGGGCCGTGGAAGATATTTTTCACGCAGCTTTGTACAAGATGTCCTGGCTTGACGCCAACGGTCTGATGCCATTCGGTCGGCACGAGCGCTTGTAATTCATCGGTAGGGTGTGTGGAGCGACGCGAAACACACCGTTACGGATTCGTCTGCCATCCTGGTGCGTTGCGCTTCGCTCCACGCACCCTGCCTGACAAGCTGGAAGCTTATCCCACTTGAAGTCATCGCCACGGATTTCCTTCGATCGTCGCGCAGCGTTCATCGACCATGATGCGTTCTGGTCGTGGACCGGCGTAGACCCACAACATCTCCATCGTCGCACTGGATTCATTAATAAAGTAGTGAACTCGCCCGCGTGGCTGCAATGCGGTCGCACAGTCGCTCATGGAGTACCTTCGACCTTCGACAATGCACATCGCCGTGCCGGAAATAATGCAAATCGATTCATCGAAGTCATGCACATGCGCCGGGAGTCTGCCGCCCGGATGAAACAGGCCGTAACCGCCACTCATTTCAAGTCCCGGCATCAGATCCGCATTGAAGCAGTCAATGAATTCCGTATTTGGCCCCGCAGCGCTGCGTTTCGCAGTGGCAAAACGGTTGATGCGTTCTGCACCGGGCATTCCGGTGGAATCATCCGGCATCGATTTCGTCGAGAAGAATTTATTAACCAGAGTGCGACTCGGGATATCCACGGCCATCGCAATATGCAGGACGGCGTTTTTTGTAGTCGACACGTTGCGCGAGGCATGAGGCTGACCGGCACGAATCACGGCGTTGTCAAGCTTTTTTAACGAGTAGCTTCGCCCTTC
>JANOUN010000488.1:0-4345 GCA_031416875.1 Planctomycetota bacterium
TTACCTGCGGCCGATTTCAGTCGTCCGACCGTTGTAGTCAGAGAAGGCAGGCCGGGGGCGTCAGCTTAATGGCACTTGTTTCAGAATTGTCGTCTTTCGCTCCGCGAAAGTAACGCTGCTTTTGCAGAGCAAAAGGCGACACTCCATGCCTTACAGGATTTAAACCAAGTGCCATTGCGCGCGGCCCGCTGGGCACGCGGTTAAACGAGCCAAGGCCCAGGGGGTGCGGTATTGCAGGCAGCATTCCCGGAATATCCGTCCGTACCGGACCTTTCTTGACATGGCCGCTCCGGACGCTTACCCTGAACAGTGTGGAACGTGAACTTCCTGCTGTAGAATGCTGTTTTTCACATACGATTCAGAGCCGAATGCAATTCATGTCAATCTGTCTCTGTTCCGCTGGTCGATGTTAGTTATAGCCCACCTTAGAGATTTTTGTGGTCCTCCCTGGACCACGATATTAAGCCCCGGTTCCTCGCCTCAATGGCCGGAGATTGCAAATGCTGACACTGCTTGGACAACCCACCAAATACTGTGACGGGGTTTCTCGTCGCAGCTTCATGAAGATCGGCGGCCTGTCCATGGGCGCTGTGGGCGGCGTGAATCTTGCCAGCATGTTGCGAGCAGAAGCAACGCTGAGCAACGCCAATTCCGGATCACAAAAGTCCGTCATCAATATCTTCCTTGGCGGCGGTCCGCCTCACCAGGACATGTGGGAAATCAAGACCGAGGCACCTCGCGAAATTCGAGGCGAATTCAGTCCGATCGACACAGCCGTGCCTGGGATTCAGATCGGTGAATGCTTTCCAAAACTCGCGGCGATCATGGATCGACTGGTCGTCGTACGGTCCGTCGTCGGATGCTCGGGGGCACATGATGCGTTCCAGTGTATGACTGGCTGGGATCGTAAGAGTATCGAATCGATCGGTGGTCGACCTTCGATCGGCTCTGTGTTGTCCAAAATGTATGGGCCACGCGATGCTGGAATTCCTCCGGCCGTGGCGTTGGCTGACAAGACGCAGCATGGACCGTGGTCAGAACCTGGTTCCGCAGGTTTTCTGGGATCGGCCTTTCAGCCGTTTCGACCGAATGGCAACGGCATGGAAGACCTGACACTGAACGGTGTTTCACTGGATCGCCTGGAAGATCGACGATCGCTCTTGAAGGGTCTGGATCAGCTCAAACGCTCAGCCGATGCGACAGGCACGATGAGGGGCATGGATTCATTTACCGAAGCCGCGTTTGGTGTGCTCACCTCAAGTCGTCTTGCTGAAGCACTCGACATCAGCAAAGAACCTGCGGATGTTCGGGAACGTTACGGCGACGGTAAACCTTACAAGTATCAGTACGACGGAGCTCCCACCTGCAATGAACACATTCTGCTCGCACGACGGCTGGTGGAAGCAGGTGTTCGATCGGTAACGCTCTCATACGGACGCTGGGACAGTCACGGCCAGAACTTCGACCTTGTGCGTGATCACGGCGCCAAGCTGGATCAGGCGGTCAGTGCTCTGGTGCTGGATCTGGAAGAACGCGGCATGCTCAACGATGTCACGATTCTGGTCTGGGGCGAATTCGGGCGCACGCCGCGTGTCAATGCCGGTGCCGGGCGAGACCACTGGCCACAAGTCAGTTGCGCTCTGATGGCTGGCGGTGGCATGAAGACCGGTCAGGCCATTGGTGCCACAAATCGACTTGGCGAATATGCCGTGGTTCGACCTGTCAACATGCAGGAAATCATCGGCACCGCCTATCACAATCTCGGCATTGATGTGATGAACACGACGTTGGCCGACCCCACCGGACGGCCACAGTTTCTTGTGGACATCCGCGAACCGATGCGCGAACTGGTCTAGTGCTCTGTCAACCGTGCTTTGATGTGTGCCACTGGCTCTGCCAGTGTTCTCCATCGGCATGAAACACTGGCAGAGCCAGTGGCACACAACCCATCAATCCATCACTGATAGAGCACTAGTGCGCTGTCAGTCGTGCCTTGATGGATCGGGTGGCCGGGGCTGGACTGAGCAGAGCGAAGGAAGCCCCGAGGTTTCGGGCTGGCACCCTCCTACCCCGGCCACCCATCAATCTTTCAGTGACAGAGCACTACTTCAATAAACGAGGACAGCGTTTCATGGCCATGCGACGGACATGAATGTCCATCCTACTGACGAGGCTTCCATTCCGGGATGCCGCCGTTGGCGAGTTGTGCCGCATAGCGTTCGTGGAATGGTCGTGTTGGCGACATCTCGGCGGTCTCGTTAACCATCATGGGGCGCGTTTCTTTCCACCAGGCATCGTAGGCCGCGCGGATCTCTTTGACGACCTCCGGATAGCGTTCAATCACGTTCTGCTGCTGGCCGGGGTCGGCTTCCATGTCGAAGAGTTCAGTATTATTGACGAATCGAAAACGCTGATTGCGAACACTGAAATTCTTCCACTGGAAATCATTCGGTTCCTTGCCCGTGGCCCAGCGACCGACGTGCGTGAAGAGGTAACGATCGGTCCATGACGTCTGTGCGTCCTCCAGCAGAGGTAGCAGACTGCGGCCTTCAACCTGCCCTGCAGGCAGTTCCGCACCGGTGATCGCCGCGATTGTCGGAAAGACGTCAATGTCCCCGGCAATTCGATCAACATCGCGGCCTGCCTTCCAGTGTCCATCCCAGCGCACAAAGAACGGAACGCGTACACCACCTTCGTCGGGAGATCCCTTGAGCCCTCGCATTCCGGCGTTGTAGGGCAGGATTTCCTGACCATTGCTGTCGTGTCCCAGTGGTGTGCCTGGCTTACCGGAACCACCACCCGTCAGACCGTTGTCCGACATGAAAATGACCACCGTATTTCTGAACAGATCTCGCTCTTCCAGATGTGTCATGAGGCGTCCGACATTGTCATCAATGTTTTCAATCATGCCATAAAACGCGGCTTGCTCATCGCCGAATCCCATCTCCAGAAGGCGATTTTTGTGCGCGTCGGGTGCCAGAAACGGACCATGTGGAGCGTTGGTTGCAATGTAGGCGAAGAACGGAGACTCTGTTTTTTCCACTTCATCGATCCAGTCAATCGCCGCGCTGAAGAAGACGTCCGTGCAGAAACCGTGAGTCTTCACAAAGCTGCCGTTCATCCGCACAACCGGATCGAAGTACGAATTGTGCGGGACATCGGCACAACTGCAGTCATACGCCTGACCAATTCCGCCCGCTCCGTGAATGAACGCATGGTCAAATCCACGGTGATGCGGTTGATAGGGCTCTTCATCACCCAGATGCCATTTGCCAAAGATCCCGGATTTGTACCCCCCCTTGCTCAGCACCTGAGGCAGCGTTACAGCGTCCAATGTCAGTCGTTCCCGCTCCAGAATCGTGTGCGTCACGCCGTTCCGCATTGAGTGTCGTCCGGTCATGAGTGCAGATCGTGTTGGACTGCAGGTCGGACACACCAGGAATCGGCTGAACCGTGTGCTGGAGTCGTGCAGAGCGTCGAGATGCGGCGTCCTGATCCAGGGGTGACCAAGCCTGGCGAGCGGAGGGTAACCCTGATCGTCTGTGATAATCAGAATGACATGGGGTCGTTCTGCGGCCATGAGCACATGATTTGAAACGACAGCAAGTGCAAAGATCGCGGCAGAAACAACCAGTCTGGAGTGTGGTTTCATTGTCATGGTGTTCTCTCAATCGCCGAACATTTCATTCAAATCAATGTCATCGTCCGACGCTCGTAGTTTCGTTTTCCCGGACTTCTTTTTGGCTGCGACGCGATTTTCGGTTGCCGTCTTTTCTGCGGCATTCGGTTCGGCGGGTTGTGGCATCAAGGCGTTCTTGGCTGCGGCCGAAGCAGAATCTGCGGCGGACTGTGCCAGAGCTGCTTTGGCGGGGTCTTTTGCTGCGGCTGCCTTGCGGGCGGCCTTGACCATGCGCGCTTCGGCTTCTCGGATTTCCGCCACCATGTCGCTCACGTTCTGCCAGCGGCGATCCGGTTCGGCTTCCAGCCCTTTCATAATGGCGGCAGCAATCTGTTGGTCGATATTCGGGATCAATTCCGTGAGCTGCAGCGGTGGCTTGTTGATGTGTTGCATTACCGCATCAATTGTCAGGGCCGCGTCCCACGGGAATCGTTTGGTGTACATTTCGAAGCAGGTGACCGCGTAAGAAAAAATGTCCAGCCGCTGGTCCGTCGTCTGACGTTTGATCAGTTCAGGAGCCATATAACTGGCGGTTCCCGTGCGGTTCCCCGGCCTGCAGAACATCGGGGTGTTAGGAACAACCAGTCCGAAGTCGATCATCTTGGCCGTCTTGTCGTCCGCAATCATCACGTTACGCGGGCAGATATCGCGATGAATCCAGTTCTG
>JANOUN010000489.1:0-7465 GCA_031416875.1 Planctomycetota bacterium
GGGCTCACGCCACTCCGCTCGCCGGACTCATTTCTGGCCGCGCGCACTACACATCGCCTCCACCGAACATCGTCCTCAGCGTTCCGGTGCTGGCCACAAAATGATATGGCCCTTTTCGTCTGCAGTCAGGATTTGGCCAGTCGGCGAAACGTCCACTGCAGTAATCATGGCTCCGTGAGCGCTCTCACTATCCTGCCCCTTAATCTCGTCGATGTAGCTGAGAGACGGAATGGATTTGTCAGATGTGTCCGGCATCTGCCATCGGATGAGACGTTTGTCGGCTCCTCCGGTAACGATTTCATTTTCCCGGTCGTTAAAAGCAATCGCGGTGATCCCTCTTTGCGAAGTACCTTCAGTTTCCACGGAATGATTTCGATCCGACTTGTCGATCGTCGCGAGGAGTTGTGGCAAGTCATTGGAAACATCCCAGACAGCCGCAAAACTGAACGTTTCATCGGTCGCCTCGCTCCACGCAACACCGCTGGCCGTTAAGAACGGTTTCTTTTCCGAGAAGTGCATTTGATTAAAACGGCACTGCAGTCCCTCCGGCAAAGGCAGATTCATGATCTCAGGAATGCCGTTCTCAATTTTCAATAGTGAAATGAGTCCCGATTGAAGCACGGCGAGCGTTTTCCCGTTCGGATTCCAATCTGCGACATTTCCGAACTGCAGGCCAGCCGCCCAGTCCGGCGAACTCTTATGACCCGGTACGGCGTCAAAAATCGGCGTCAGCGGCTTCCGTGCGCCCGGATTCCATTGCCAGACCGCGAGAGTTCCATCGTGGTCGATCGTCGCCAGGCGAAGATCCCCTAAGAGCGGTGAAAAAGACGTGTCCGCAAGCGGACTCTTGTGGGGGATACCGACCGGCAATCGGTACATCGTGCTTCCGTGATTCGGACTGTTTTCATCTGCGTCAAAAACCCGGAGTGTCTCGCTCGCCGTCGCGACATACTTTTCGTCAGAAGAAAATGAAGCTGTTACAGAGTAGCGTGCATGCGATCGAAACTCTGCAACATGGCGACCACCTGTCCCATCCTGCTGCAGATCCCACAAATGCATGACTCGGCCGTCAAACGTTGCGATCCGATCCGATCGGCCTCCGGCAGACGGCGAAAACGCACCTCGAACAGGACGAGCCCCGCTTACATCGCTCTTGAATTTGCGTTGAAGTTTCCAATCGATAGTGTCATAGATCGCAATGATGCCGTCATGGATCAACATCAGTTCGCGGCCATCCGATGACCAGGACACATCATGCCGAAACGCAACTTCCTTGTCGTTATCCGGAATGACGATCGGATGTTCTAACAAGGTTCGAGTGCTGCCGTCGCTTGACCAGATCGTGATATTGAGCTGGCCCGATTTTACTCCGTTCTCTCGGTTCAAAAGTGAAACTTCGGAAGTGGCGAATCGCTGCCGATCCGGAGAAGGACGCAGTCGTATAATAAAGCTCGGATAGAGATCGCCCTCACTTCGCATAATTTCATTGACGGTGATCGCATTCCCGGACACAGTCGAGCGAATGACTTTCCCGTCGTATCCGGCGCTGACAAGCTGCGATTCAGTTTCAAAAAAGATGCCGGCAACCTGGTCTTTGTTGTGCAGACCATCCGTTTCAGCAATGACGTTTCCATCGTCGATATTCCAGATGACAATCTTGCCGCGACGCCCCGCCGTGACGGCAATTGCAGACGCCGGCGAAATTCCGACCGCCGTGATCGCAAAGTCCGGATGATGGTCCTGAAACTGCCGAAATGGTTCGGGACCTGGCGACAGCAGGATGTCTTCTTTCCGCCACAGAATTCCTTTGTGCAGCAGCTCGGCATCCTCCAGCCTGCTCTCTGGATTCGTGGACGTTGCACCGCCCGCGAGAATCAGCTTCCCGTCATCCGATACGGCGAACTCGCTGAACGAATACTCGGATAGAAGCCGAGACCGCTCGAATCCTGCGCCGTTGTCGTCCGGCACAGCATCCCATACAGAAATCGAACCAAAGTAGTCGGCGCTCAGCACCAATTCACCGTCAGGTGGCAGAAAACGAATGGCCGAAATCTCAGAGACGTGGCCTTCCAGAAACATGTTTCGAGAAGGATCAAACAGCAAGTCCCTCCGTCCAAACTGATCCATCGGCGCTGTCATGATTTCCTTGCCGGTACTGCTTTCAAATGCGTGTGCTGCCAAATCGTCCGCGCCAATCAGAAATCTTTTCGCATCCGGGCTGAATCGGGCTGAGTAGACAGCCTGTCCCTGTTGAATCCGTATCGGCGAGGTGGTTGCGGGTGGCTGCGGGATCGGTCCGGCGGTCAGTGTGTACTCTGAGAATTCCAGGACTGGAGATTTATCAGCGATTATTCCCATGTTCCTGAGTTTGTCAGCAATTCCGCCGGCAGTGTTGCCAGTCTTCGGCCTTACCAGACGAGCTGTCGGAGGGCTCGATTCGTTTTCAAACGCTTCACGAATTCTCTTGATCTGCGCGGTGAGTTCCGCATACGTTGAAATCTGCCATGTTCTGATGGATTGATCTGCACTGACTGACACCAGATGATCAGCATCTTCACCCGCAAACGTAAACGCTTTCACCTCTTTGGAATGCCCTCGCAAACACGCAGCAACTTCTCCGCTCATCAGGCGGTGCTCGTACAATCCATTAACCTTGCAGGCTTCGTATTTGTGCCCCTGCAGATCCCATATTTGGAGAAATCTTGTGCCGTGCCCGGTTGCGATCCGCCGCTGCCTGCCGAGTTTGGAGAATCGCAGTTCGTCGATCGGATAGGTGGCTTTCAGGATTTCGAAATCTGACGACTCGTCCGGAGTCGCAAACGAAAACTGATCCGCCGTCGGATCTGAAACTCTGGGAAGAAACAGAACCATATCGCGAAACTTCAGGGCCAGTCGCTGCCCGTCCGGTGACACAAATAGTTTTTCTGGCTTGCCTGACATCTGGTTCAACGCCGCGATAACAAATGGCTTCAGCTTCGGCGCTTTCCTCGACAACCGGTCCCGGTCGAATGTTGGTTTTCCGTCTTTTGACCATCGCATTCGAAATTCATAACACGGCTGACTCGTGAACTGGACAATCAATGCTGATTCATCCGGCAATATGACAGCGTCGCGAATTCGGAAGTCGAACTTATCGCCCCCCGCCAACTGCTGCTGCCATATCAGCTCTGACGCTCCGGAATTCAGGGAATAGATGTCGATTGTCCCATCCTGGTCATTGCCAGTCACATAGACGTGGTGACCGCCTGGAGAAAAAAAGATCTTGCTGAGCGACCCGATCGGCTTGATAGAAGCATCGTTTTTCGTCGGAGTCAGTTGTTCGTATCGCTCGTCCTGCAGCTGCCAGAATTGCTTTTCAGAGGCTGACGCAAGGCAAAAATAACGACCGTCACTTGAGACTGCGACCTTGACGCTGCCCTTGATCGTCACGGGAATTCGCAGCGGCACCGGGCGATTGTCCCGAGGCTCTCCCACTTTTCGGTACACAGCGACAGATTTTTCTTCAAGATCGTCAGAGTACACAACAACCGTGCTGCCGTCCGCACTAATGGTTGCGGAAGCTGGCGGATCCGGCAATGGGATCTCAGCATTTCCTTTGAGGTCTTCCGCTGTTTGGAGCTGCTTTCGCAGCACAACTTCCTGCGCCTTGATCAGATGATTTTCCTCAGCCTTTGAGAGGGCTTGATTTGCCACCCGCATGACTTCGTTAAAGTCACTCAATTCCTGGGCCGCCGCAATTTGCTTCTGGAATCCTTCGAGTTCGTATTTGTATCGATCCTTTAATGCGGTCGCCGTGGCTTTTTCCGCAGATTCCTGGCGTGCCTTTGCTTCAGCACTTTTCCGATCTGCCTCAACTGCTTTGTTATTCGCCTCCGTCTCTCGAAGCCTGGCAGCGTTTGCTTCCTCCTTCGCAGCGTCCGCGATCTTCTTTTCTGCGTCCGCTTTGATCCTCGCATCGATCGCTTCCTGCTTCGCAGCGTCCGCAATCTTTTTCTCTGCGTCTGCTTTGATCTTCGCGTTGCTCGCTTCCTGCTTCGCGATTTCCGCTTCCTTCTTCTCTGCGTCTGCTTCTCTCTTTGCGTCGTCCCTTTCCTGCTGTTTTACCTGGACCTCCTGCGTGACCTCTTGCAGTTCGCCAGTCTTTGCAACGAGGCTGTAGTACGAAACCAGGCTCACAATCATCATTGAAATCGCAGCCACCGTCGTCACTCCCCATGTTCCACGAATGATATTGCGGATCCGTCGTGTCTTTTTGAGTTTGGCAATTACCGGAGCAAACTCCGGAGCAGCCTGGTTCGCCAGGACCTGCAAGCCAAGGTCAATGTCGCCTTTCTTCTGAGCCAGTTGCGCGTAGGCGAGCCTTGCATTCCGATCGCCGTTCAGGGCGCGTCGGTTGTTTGGCCATTTCAGCAGAGCTTCGCTATAGAGCGCAACCGCACTCTGGTAAGACGTATAATCCGAGACCTGACGTGAATCAATGGAATTCATCAGTTCTTCTGCACGTCCTGTGATGCGGTACTCCCGAATGGCGTTCTGCATCGCTTCAACCGAAGAATACCGATCGGTTGGCTCTGTCGACATTGCTTTACGGGCAATCTGCATCAATTCGCCGTGGTGCACGACGTCTTCTTCGATTTCGTTGTACATAACGGCCTGATACACGGCGTCAAACTGATCTTCAGGGCGCGTCAAATGCCAGATTCGATGCAGCAGGTGTGGCGGATAGCCTTCCAGAATCTCGAACAGGATCGCACCCAGAAGATAGATATCGCTCTGCGGCCCAACGCGGCTGAGATCGTCGTCCAGAAGTTCCGGCGCCATGTAGACGGGCGTACCCGCGCCGCCTCGAAAATCCACGAGCACGCTGCGGCGTTTTTCAAATCGCTCCGTCGTGATTGCCAGACCCCAGTCCAGCACAATGACTTCACCGTATTCACCAACGACGACGTTTTCCGGCTTTAAGTCTCGATTGATCACTCCGCGCGAATGGGCATATGCGACCGCGTCGCTGAACTTCATGAAGATGTCCAGATTCTCTTCCAGTGACCGTTCACGAATGATTTCGTTCCACGAAACACCCGACACCTTCTTCATCGAATAGAACAGTTTCCCGTCCTTCGTTCGTCCGAGATCATGAATCGGAATGATATTCGGATGCACCAGATTCGCCGTCACCACCGCTTCAGAGACAAACATGGCCTGATCATGCTGGGCCTGCGTGGAGTTCGGCTTGAGAGTCTTGATCGCCAGTTCCCGATTGAGTGATAACTGGCGTGCGTGATACACGATCCCCATATTGCCCGCGCCCAGTTGGCTCAGGACTTCATATTCCGGAGCATCGTCCTCAACAGCCAGGGCAGACTGCAGCCCGGTTGTCGCCTCGCCACTGGCAGGAATCGGATTGACGATTCCGGAAATCTGACCTTGCACATCGCGCCGGTGAATACGCAGATCCCATGTACTCTTGCCGACCGGTTGTGCTGTGTCGCCTGATCTCTGATTCAGGATCAATGTCTTTTCGGATTCCGTGATCGAGCGAATTCGCGACGCTAAGACCTGCTGTGATGCTCCGCGTCGTGATGCTTCGCCATCTGGAGCCTTGACGAGCCGCTGCATTTGAATCGGATCGGCCCGTCGAGTCTTACCAACCGCCTCGAAACTGGCCTGCGAAGGCAACTGTTTTCCCTCGTGAGGGGCAGAGACGTCCCGCTGATGAATGGGAGCCGCAAATTGAGTCCTGAACTCCGGGGTTTCATGATCCGCCGATTGGCCCTTTACGGGTGCGACCCGGGCCGTATTGTCTCCTGGCGGCTTCGCTGGATCGGTGTCGCTGCCGAAGGATGGAACCTGAGTTGCATAGTGCCGTTCGTCTTTTCCGGAACTTGGGTCACTGGCTCGGGAATTGCGCTGCGTCATGAGCGACGTCTCTTCATCTGAAACACTGGTGACAGAACCCACGGGAAGAACAAATTGGCTGTCCCGCAGGGGATACTCTATCGAGCATGTTGCAGAATTCTGCCCCGGAATGCCACTCAGACTTCTTGTTTTTGCAGATTCGATCTCAGCTCTGTCGGTTCAGCATCCGGCTCAGCAACTGCCGACTTTTTGAAGGTGCGATTGAAGTAACGCGGGACCTGTTGAGAACAGCGGCAACAGCCACGCTGGTCAGAATTGAACGGCTTGTGGGAGAGGTCGCCGTCACCATTGGTTCATCATCCGAGTCGGTTGCTCCGCGTTCTGAGTCCGCTGGAAGAAATCGAGATTGCCCGTCCGCATTCGGATCATTGTTGTCTCCGTCCTTTGGCTGGCCTTCAGTTGCGGGAGACTGACCATCAATCGGTGCAGCGGAGCCCTCGGGTGTCGCAGAATTCTGGTCGTTCAGATTGTCGTCGAGCGGCAACGGCAGAAGCTTCAGCTCTTCGAAGACTTCCGGCATCGGTTCACTGGCAGGAAATGGCCGTCCGTCGGCGATGTCAAACTTCAATACAGGTCGCTCAATCGTGACGGCCCCGTTGCCGGTTTGTTTCCTGGTGATCAGCCAGAGTTCCAGATCGGTCTGATCCTGAAGATGCTCGTCGGCGACCCACTGTTTCAATCGGGCCGGCTGCAGTAACAACTCACCAAACTCATCTCGAATGTGTTCGTATCCTTCTATAACCTTTCCAGTCACTCCGTCCCGCAGCTGGAAATAGTCCTGCGACTGCTTTGAAAAAGAACTGAATGGCGTTTCCACCATTTCCGCGGGAACCACATTCACCAGCACAGGCACAACCACATTGGGCACAGCTTCCGGAGGCGCCGGAGGTACAAGGCGCGGAGGATCAGGGATAATGAATGCGGGGGGCAGTGTTGGTATCTTGATTTCTACCAGCCCATCTTCATAGTGAAAGTCTCGATTTGAAAAGTCATTATTCGTGACAATCTCAACAGTGGTGAGTCCGGGAGGGATCGGCGGAATGGCCGGAGGCGTGCTCGGATCATCTGTTGTTGTTAATACCTGTCCGGGGACAACAATCACTGGACCTGCACCCTGCTGAACTGTTGTTCCAAACACCTGGATCGATTGATTGTGAGACACACTAAAATCAACCAGAAACGGGTTGTTGCCTGCATCCACGAAGGCTTCGAAATCACTGAACGAGAAGACGTGAGAAACTGGGTACACATCAGGCATCAGGAAGTCTCTCGACTCGGTTCTCGGCCCGGTTGGGTCACGCCAGTCGATATTCATATGCAGATTCTCTTCCATCGCCGAATTGATTGTGACAGAGAAGGTCACAACATAGTCCGTTCCGGATCGGGCGACAGTCGACACAAACGGCACACCGGACCAGGTGAAGAATGAGGTACCTGGCCCGCCCGGTAAAACCCGGTCATAAAAGCGATTTGCCACACCGCCATCGGTACGCAATTCGACGTTGTTCGGGAATGTTACTTTCCCCTCGGTGATGAGCGCGTCTTCGGC
>JANOUN010000490.1:0-3093 GCA_031416875.1 Planctomycetota bacterium
GATCCAACCGATTGTGCCCCAGAGTCGCACGGGGCCGAAATCCCTTTGAGCGTCTTCAATGTTGGCAAAGGCGATACTGTTCGTCACGGATATCGTCGGCACGTAGAACAAGCAATGCACAGCCATGCATCCGAAGAACAACCAATAGCTCGGCACAATCGGCTCTGTTCCCTGGAATGATGACCACGACAGATATCCAAAACCCAGCATCGATATACCACCGATCAGATGGCTGAATGCCAGGTATTTTTGTGCTGCGAAGTTTCGATCCACAAATTGATTTGCAAAAAACATCGCGATGATGGCTGAGACTGGAAACGCGAGTGTCAAACCCATTTCCTGCCACGGCACTTCAAGCCCGAACAACTGGGTGGTTGCGGTGAAATTCAGCGCACTACCGCCAAAGTAGCCAAAGCTTGCAGGCAGCCAGGCACCCCAGATGAAGAACTCAAAAAACATCATGATCGAAAGACGTGTTTTCATGGCTGGCTTCAGTGATCCTGGCGGAAGGAAAAAAATGGTTGAGGGGAAACTCCTACGGCGATCAAGAGGGTCGAATAATGACAAGCAGAATCAGTTCGGGCAACCAATGAGCCATTTTCGCCTGTCACAGACTTTTGCCGTTCCAGGATCGATTCGCGGTGTCGTTGGAGTATCTCAACACGTGCGGACGAGTTACACTGCCAGTTCAGTGAAATTCATCTCCGCACGCTCTATCATTCCGCCATGACAGCCAACAAGAAAAAGAACGCACAGAAGAAGAACGACGACGGCGAGGACCGGAAAATCGTCTGCACCAATCGTCGCGCGCGGCATGAATACGATGTGCTGGACGAAATCGACTGCGGAATTGTGCTTTCGGGCAGCGAAGTCAAGAGTATCCGCAACAACAAGATTTCGATCGAAGAAGCTTACGCGCGCGTCGATAATCATGAGGTGTGGCTGGTCGATTGCGATATCGCGGAGTACGCGCAGGCGTCGATCTATAACCACGCGCGGCAGCGAAAGCGGAAGCTGTTGTTGAAGCGACGCGAAATCCGCAAGTTCATCGAAAGTGCAGACAACGACGGACTGACGCTCGTCCCGCTGACGGTGTTCTTTCAGCGGGGGTTGGTCAAAATCCGGCTCGGCCTTTGCAAAGGCCGCAAGCTGCACGACAAACGTCAAAAAATGAAAGAACAGGACGCCAGGCGTGAAATGCGCGAGGCGAAAACGCCCTAAAGCTTGGAAAAGGGGTCAGGAACCAATAGCCAAATGGCCCGAAGGGTGCTGCGCACTATTGGTTCCTGACCCCTTTTCCAACGCCTTAATCACGCAGTTTCACTTACCAGTCGCCGAGTTCCTGGGACAATGCACACCAGCGTTCTTCGACTTCCGCCAGTTCTTTACCGATCGATTCGATCTGAGTGTGCAGCGTCATGGCTTTCTTCGCATCGGATGTATTCAGCATTTCGGCGTTGAGCGACTTGCGCTGGTCGTCGAGTTTGGCGATGTTCTTTTCCAGGTTTCGAAGTGTCTTCCGTTGCTGGTGAATATCTTTTCCGGTTGTCGGCTTTTCGACCTTACTTCCCGCTCCTTTACCCGCCGGAGCACTCGCCATACGGGTTGACGCACGTTCGCGTTCGCCGTCTTCAATTTCCTTGTTGACGTAATAGATATAGTCGTCGTACTTCCCGGCATAGTTCCGCGCGCGACCGTCACGGACTTCGATAATGTTGGTGGCGATGCGACGCACAAAGTGGCGGTCGTGGCTGGTGAACAAAACTGTGCCTTTGTAGACGAGCAGAGCTTCTGCCAGTGACTCGACGGTTTCCACATCCAGGTGGTTGCCAGGTTCGTCGAGGACCAGAATGTTGTACGTTCCCAGCAGCAGACCTGCCATGCACAAGCGGGCTCGTTCGCCTCCGGACAGCACTCTGATGGGCTTTTTCGTATGACCACCGCGAAACAACAGCGATCCGGCACAGGCTAAACAATCCTGAGTCGTCGTGCCGGGTTTGGCTTTGTATTCCAGGTATTCCAGCACGGTCTGATCGGCAGGCAGCGTGTTATAGACGTGTTGCGCGTAAACTCCGACTTCGCAACCGTAGCCCCATTTCACTTTGCCCTCGACCGGTTTGAGCGAGTCGACCAGCGTTCGCAGCAGTGTCGTTTTTCCCTGGCCATTGTCTCCCACGATCGCGGCACGCTGCTGGTGTTCAATTTCCAGTTCAATCCCCGTCGCCACGGCCTTGCCGTCGTATCCGATGCTCAGGTCCATGCAGCGCACAGCAGGCCCCTGACGCGGTTCGACCTGCGGAGCGCGAATGTGTGCCGTCGGCAAATCCACTTCAATTTCTTCCAGTGTCAACCGATCAAGCTGCTTTTGCTTCGAACGCGCCTGACTGGCACCGGTCGCACGTGCTTTGTTCTTGTCAATAAACCGCTGAAGCTGTTTCTGCTTTGCCAGGACTGCGGTGTTGGTGCGTTCCGCGCGGACTTTCTCTTCCTCAACCTGTTTCAGATAACCGGCGATCTTGCCGTTGTACATCGTCAGATGGCCGCGATTGATATCAAGCGTCTGATCGCACGTGGCCGTGAGGAATTCACGATCGTGCGAGACAATCAGACAGGCCGCGGGGAAATGTTTGAGGAAGTGCTCCAGCAGAATTTGCGTGCGCAGGTCGAGAAAGTTTGTGGGTTCGTCCAGCATTAACAGATTTGGATCGTGCAGCAGTAACGCCGCGAGTTTAACGCGCGTCTGCCATCCACCGGACAGCCCCTTCACAGGACCGTTCAGGTACAATCCTTTCAATTCAAATTCAGCGGCGACTTCACCGCATTTCCAGTCAGGCTGACCGCTGTCACGAATCAGAAAGTCGAGCGCAGATTCTTCCGGCAGAAACGGATCATGCTGTCGCAGATATCCGACTCGCAGATTTGGCGAACGCATGACAGAGCCGCTGTCGAGTTCTTCGTCGCCCAGCAATACGCGGAGCAATGTCGACTTCCCTGCTCCGTTGCGGCCGATGAATCCGACTTTTTCGTTTTCGTAAAGAGTCACATTGGCGGAATCGAGCAACATCTGGTCGCCGAAACTCTTCACACCATCGG
>JANOUN010000491.1:0-4979 GCA_031416875.1 Planctomycetota bacterium
GAGTCGATTCGGGCCGCTTCACTTCTCTGATTGCAATTTTTCCTGACCGCGTTCATTCAGCAGGCGAAACGGATTGCCTCCATTCACCTGCTGCCTGCGCGTGGCACGCCACTCCACGACGACGTCCGGCTGATCCGCAAAAATCCCGTCAACGCCGGCAGCAACCGTCAGCCATTCGAGGTACTCGGTGGCAGAACCTGCAAAATCCGGCAACGCATCCGTGCGAAACGTCCAGACATGCACCTGCAATGTGTTGGCATGCGCATTTCGGACAAGTTCCGTGAGTTGCGGAGTGCCGTCTTCGTTTTTACCCGTGACAACATGGCTCAGCGGTACGCCAATGCCATCGGCAACTTCGGCGATCGATTTCAGTTTCCCGGCATCTGCGGGTTGACTGAGCAACTGAATGATCAGCAAGGGCGTCTTCAGGTCTTTTCGCAGACGCCAGACTTCCGTTTCGTCGAAGCACTGCAGGTAAATGTGATCGTCGGCCGAGTCGTATCCGTACTGTGTCAGAACTTCCAGAATGGCTTTCGAAAGATCCAGCCCTGCGGCGCGATGTTCTGCCGGACCTTTAAACTCTACGTAGACACCGGCCTGGTTTGGACGTGTCTTGTTGAGCCCCTGAATGAGCTGCAGGTGTTCGGCTAGTGTTGAGATGCGGAACCCCCCGGATTCCAGTGGAAACCGATTCCCCTTGTCTTTCCACGGACGCGATGGAGAACGACGCTCGGTGACCGTCAATGTCCTCAATTCATCCAGCGTGAAATCCATGACATGCCAGTGTCCATCGGCACGTTGACGATCAGGAAACACAGATGCCGCATTGGTCACATCGTCCAGAGTCAAATCGTGCAGCACGACGGGAATGCCGTCCTTACTGAGCACCACGTCCTGCTCGATGTAGTCGGCGAGCATTGCATGCGCCAGTACGACGCCTTCCGTCGTATGTTCCGGCAGATACCCCGATGCACCGCGATGCGCGATCACGATCGGGGCGCTCTGAGTCTGGTCTGAGGTTACGATCGCCGCTGGAGCATCATCATTGATCTGAGCCATAGCCGTGCCCGTCATCGTCCTGCCGGAATGGAGCAAAACGATGGACGCCAGCCCCATTGATAAACCGTATGCTGGACGCAACGTGATGCTCCGGATGTTGTGTTTTGCCTATCCCGCTACCGATGCCATGATGGCAGACAGCATTCAGTGTTGCAAATCAATGGACATGTAGGATGGACATTCATGTCCGTCGGTCCTGGGTTCGAGTCCCAGCGCTCACATTGAAGAAGACGGTGTCCCCGAAACAAAGAGCCATTTTACAAGCGCAAGGAAACCATCGAATACACCATCCAGATTGGGTTGTGTTAGCAATGCGTAGAGCCCGGCATCACTGTCGGGCTCTGTTCGTTTTGATGGAAACTTCGCAATCGGAAACATTGCGATTTCACTCCGGCTTCTCTGCCTGCGGTGGTCTCGTCCTGGGAATCATCGCCCCCATTTTGTCCGCAGCGTCCGCCTGCATCATGTGCGATAGCCCCATTCGTTCAGGGTCGGTTCCACCATCGAGTCTTCTTACACTCCTGCAACCAATTGACAGCTGATTCGCATCGTTGTTGGTCAATCTCTATTCCAACAAACTTTCGCCCAAGTTTCATCGCTGCAATCAGAACATCACCCTCGTCCATGAACGGGTCGAGGATCGTATCTGCCTTTGGCGTGAAGTGAATAAATTGTGTCATCACACTCAGCCGATCGGTTTCCGCAGTCGGGCCCCAACACCACGTTCGTGGATTGGAAATGTTGTGCCACGCTGTGCAGAATGGTGACTTGTTGCTGATCCAATGCAGCGATTCTCCGCTGGGAAGTTTGTATGCATCTGGTTGCCAGACAATGGCATTGTCAGCGAGGCCAATTGCCATCAGCAACTCTGCCTCAGGAATCATACCTATCGGGTTTGATTGCCCAGCAAGACGCCAACCTGAGGCCATGCGGGCTTTGTTGTCGTCAGAAAGCCCGGCAGGGTATTGTGGCGCAGTCGTCAGCAGGAGATCGAACCGATCGAGTGACGGCATAATATCCCGGCAATTTGCATTTTAGATGGTACAATTCTTCTCTTTGTAATACGGGACCATTGTGCAGCCTTTACAGAATCATCGATATCAAATTTCCGCCATGACGAATATAAAAAAAGTCGATACGGCGTTCACATATCTGAGCCTGGACGTGAACGCGACTTCTCATTCACCCATCCAGTCCGCGCACAACTGTTCCGCCTGTTGCAGCACCGTCTTCACGGCTTCTTCCTGCAGATCCATTGAATTGACCTTACGAGACCATCGGAAACCGAATGCCCGCCGCAGGTCGTGAGCGGACGCCCAAACCACGATTCGGCCCTTGTACCTGGTTACGGGAAGCGGATATCTCTTTGTGACGATTGTAAACAGGATTGACATCCGATGTTCAAAATTCAGCCTCGTCTGCAGAATCTGTGGGTAGATTTTGGCTCAGGAAGTTTTCAACGCTGGTGAAACAAACGGTACAACTGTCGGCGTCCGCTCGAGCTAAAAGTTAGGGTTGTTCTGCAATCCGGAAGTCATGGCCGAATGCCGCTCGATTGATGGACTGGATCTCATCCTCGCAAGATTGAAGCACGTCCGTTAGAGCCATGCCGTCTGATTCGTCCATAAGCCATGTGACGAACGCCTTTGCAGCATCTAAAACCGCAAGGGGCACAAGGACATACTGATTGACATCAGTTGGCACGTTGTTGTCACGCAGCTGAAAGTCCCCGTCGTCGCCCTACTCCAGGTAGTGTAAGAGCAGGCTTGGCCAAGTGCCATGAACGTGGTGCGAACCGATCTTTTGCCCGACGACGTAGGTCAAGCGTTCATTACCAAGATCATCGAGCATGGATGCCAGATGAGGCAGCTTTTTCAAGTTTGCAATCTGCCCGTCATTTAGAGAACTCGTCCTGAGGCAACATTCGATGGAGCGAAGCATTCGCTGCTCGATGGGAAGAATCGCACCGCCACGAGAAGCAATGTTTGTCTCAATCTGACTCTTTAGTGCCAACTCAGTGTTAAGTCCTTCAGCAATAAACCTTTCGAAGAAGTCCTCGGACGCCTGCTTGCACAGCCACTGCACCTTGACGCACGATTCAAAGATGCACCTATCGACAATGGCAGTGGTCTCGCCGAATAGCCCTTGGTTCGACAGACTGAGATTCGCAAGCATCAGACGGCTACAGCGATTCAGCAATCCAATCAGCACACCGAAGTGCGACGGTGCGACTGGTCTTGCCGCTGGCGATGCGAGGTCTATGGATGCGATAAAGTTAGAAACCAAACCAACATACTTGTACCACTCAAAAAAGATCGGGCGGTAGTCACCCGACTTTCGGAAATCTTCGATCTCCGCGACTGAGAATTGCGGGGGAACTGGAAATGGATCTTCGTCGGCCATCGCTTACTTCTCTGCCAGGCTGAACACCAGCCGTTTGCCGAGTGCATCGGCCACGCGCTGGAGCGTGTAGAGTGTTGGGTTGCCGTCGGCTTTCAGCAGCATGCTCAACTGAGCCGCATCAATTCCGGTTGCTTGCTGCAATTGGTCGAGCGTCATGCCACTGGATTCCCGGGCAGCCTGAAGCAGCTCTGTCACTTCCTGCAACATGGCTCGTTTGCGGACTTGCACATCGTTTGCCCAGCGTGTGAGTTCCGGTTTTTCTTCTTCGATCGCAGCAACGTCACGTCTCCACCTGGCACGCTGTTCTGGCGTCATTTTCACGTTCTTGTGTCGGTTGGATTTTGGTGATTCCGGCATTGTTCTCCCCACAAAAATCAGGCCTCGTAAGCGGTGACCGGCAATACCGTGTCAGCATCGATCATTTCGTAAACACAAAACAGGATTTTGCCCGTTGACGTGAACCCGGTAGCCGTTGGCCTTCCAGTCGATCGACTGGTTCCCCGTTCATCCGGATTCTGAACTACTTCGGCGAATTCGTCCTGTGTGACGCCATGCTGTGCCAGATGTTCAATGATTTCGTCATCCCAGTGAAAGAAAAAGAACGCCATCGTTGAACCTCAGTGTCACGTTTTCGACGCATGCAATGATTCTACCAGACATGTGATATATCACAAAGGCGGAAACTGCGAATTCGTTGTCCCGTTTCAATCGTCCAACCAGTGCCCGCCCGCTGTTTGCCGTCTCGCAGCTTCTGGATTTTTGCCCGGTTCGCCGCCATCACTTCCGATCTTCTTCAATCCACTCGCAAACGACGGCAACTCATCTCAGGCATCCTGCAAAGACAGGACCACTCGCTTGCCACAGGCGGACGCCAACCGTTCCAGCGTTTGCATCGTGGGATTTGTGCCGCAGGATTCACTGAACAGCCGGCTGAGTTGAGCTCTGTCGATGCCAGTGCGCGTCTGCAAGTCGTTCAGGCTGAGGTTTTGCTTTTCCTTTGCAGATCGCAGATCCGCCAGCAACGCGGCAATTCATCGCATCGTGAGCGTCCAGCAATGCCCGACCGCTGGCACAATTCTGGCCAGAACTCGGACAAGAATGTCCAAGGTACAAGAATCGCAGATCAGCACCGCACCGCCTTTTCCGTCTCGGAACTGAAACGCAGGGAAGGCTCGTTGACTTTTGCGGACTTCGCCGCCACCCTGTCTGTTCTCCCGGCGGTCGGGCGGAGGTCTGAGGTTCGGGCTTTTGACAACCGCAGGACTTTATATGCGATGCTGATCGTCCATGCTCTTCCGAATTACGAATCTGCGCACGCCGGTGGAAATGCCGGAACAAAGCCTGCCAGCTGAGGTAGCTCGCCGTCTGGAGCTGCCCGCGGATGAACTTTCGACGCTGAAAATCCTGCGCAAAAGTCTCGACGCCCGCAGCCGTCATCGCATGGAGTTTGTGTATTCGCTGACTCTGTCGCTTCCCGACGCGGATTCGATGCCCTTTGCGGACGGCATGGACATCGC
>JANOUN010000492.1:0-2811 GCA_031416875.1 Planctomycetota bacterium
AACCTGAGGCACCTCACTGCTGATGGCTGTGGTGTGCATCGTCGTCATCAGCGAAGGCCCGTGCGGCACTGGCTGAGTTTCCAGCTGAGCTTTCATCGACCGGACAGCAAGTTCGAACTCAGCCGCAAACAGCACGTCAGCCTGTGTGCATATTGTCGCGCGTTGGTGTGCGGATTTGAGGTTGCGGTGTGCACTCTGTATGTGCCTGGTCCGGTACAACCGCACATCGGGAACAGTCCCTGAATATCAAGAAACTGGAGAACAGGCTTGGTTTCGGGTGCAATCATTGGTTTATCGCGTCGCACGGTATCCTTGATTCATCCGGTTTCCGGGATTATCGGACCTGTGAAAGTTAGCCAATGTCGATTGGCACAGTCGATGCTTTCGTCCATCGCATCCAGCTACTTAGTGAATTCGTAACGGTCTGAATCTATGCCATTTGCCATCCGGTCAGTGACGATGTTGGGTTTGAGTATTATGCTGTTCGCGGCATCTGGCTGTCAGCGGTCTGAACCGGTGCAGTGGGAATCCAGTGAGCAGGTGCAAAAGCTGCCTCCGGAGTTGGCGACGCAGGTCAGCACAGCCGTAAAGGCTCAGTCTGGCACCGTGCTTCTTCCAAAAATGCTGACGGACGCCGAACCGAAGTCCGAACGCGACAAGTTTGCGAGAGAATTGACACTGAAACACGGGCAGGAAGTCTACATGAAGCGCTGCGTGCAGTGTCACGGCGTTTCGGGTGACGGCAATGGTCCTGTGGCAAACAGCCTGTACCCCAGGCCTCGAGACTACCGTCGCGGTATCTTCAAGTTTACATCAACACCTTACGGCAGCCGACCGCGACGTGAAGACCTGATCGCCACGCTCGATCGGGGAATCGTCGGGACATCAATGCCATCGTTCCGGCTGCTGCCGAAGAAAGACATCAAGTCAGTCGTTGATTATGTCCTGGTGCTGGCTCAGCGGGGCGAACTGGAATACCAGCTCGCCAGCGAAGCGGAAGCCTCCGAAGAATTACTCGAAGAGGACATTCCTGACTATGTTGAAGACGTAGGCAACCACTGGAAAGAAGCGGCTGCTTCGCTCACGCAGCCATTGACGCCAGAACCGCAGCTTACCCCCGAACGAGTGGCTCTTGGCCGCGAAGCCTTTCTTACCAAGGGCTGCAGCAAATGTCATGGCGAAGATGGTCGCGGTCATACGAAAGATAACATTGGCAAGGATTCCTGGGGACATTCCACCCGAGCTGCGGACCTGACGTCCGGAATGCTGCATGGAGGTCAGGATCCGATCGATATTTATCGCCGCATTCTGAACGGCATTAACGGCAGTCCGATGCCGGGCTTCAGGAGTGCGCTCGAAAGTGAACCGGAGACCATCTGGAATCTGGTGAGCTACGTCCTGAGCGTTTCAAATCGTCGACGCGAAGGCACTGCTGTGCCAGCGGGATTGATGAAACCTTATGCGGAACCGGTGGAAGCGATTGCTGAGTAGCTGGATTCGCAAGAATTCAGCCCCATTTCTGAATTCTTGCGAATTCAGCTACCTGTTTTGTCAGGTGTTCTTAGTCATATTGCGTGGCCACCCCTAAGACACATGAGCCATTTTTATGCCCGATCAAAGAAGTCTTGAACAAAAGCAACGTGAACTCCTGGCGTTAAAGGCGCAGGTGGTGGCGCTGGAGAACGAACTTGCCGACAGTCAGGTTCCGCCGGACTGGAGTCCGGTGAAATTCTACAGCGCGTACTATGCGACGGTGGGTTTTGTGCTGGGCGGATTCGCTGCGATGGTCAGCCTGCTGTTTAACGTGATTGGATCGACGCTTGCAGGCAAACATTCGCTGGAAATCATCCGCGTTTATCTCACATTTCCACTCGGCGCCCGTGCCTTGCCGCTGGGAACGCAGGATGCCGATTCTGCATTTGTCATCAGCGATGGCACAATCCTGGCTCTGGGTTGCTGCCTGTATATTGGGACCGGCATGGTGCTGGGCAGTTTGTTTCATTGCGTGATCTCGCGGTTTGCCGAGCACAAATCGCTGGGCGTCAGGCTCATCTGGGGATCCGCGCTGGGGGCTGTCGTGTGGTTCGTCAACTACTATCTGATTCTGTCGTGGCTGCAACCCGCTCTGTTTGGTGGCGACTGGATTACAAATAACGCATATCTTCCCTGGTGGGTCGCCCTGGCAACTCATCTGGTGTTCGGCTGGTCCATGGCCGTCATGGCACCTTTCGGAGCCTACGTGCCCTACCGCAGGCCGACGGCAATTCAGTGAATCGCGGTGAGCGGTGGCTGTCAGCCCACCGGTACAACCTGGAAACAAAGGGCAGAACCAATAGTCAGGAGCACTCTGCTCTGCAAACGTTGAGAGTTGAATATTCCTGAGAAGGTTTTTGGCAACGCATCATTTTGAGGCCGACTAAATGCAGGCCGACTTCGCCGAAGTCGGCACAGCAGATTTCAGCGAAATCTGCTTACTTGTTTCGGTTGCGGGCGAAGCCCGCGCCAAGTGCATTCTGGCTATGCGTGCCTTCCCCTTTTTTTGGGATTTATCGAGCCTATACAATCCATCGTACCGTCCGGCTGACACCGGACGCTCGCCAGAACAACCTTCGTTGAAATTCAAATATATGACCGCAGCTGTAATCAAGAGCGATACGAAGTCACACGAAGAACTGGTTGATGAGAAGATCATCAAGTTCTATTTCATTACGGCTTTGATTTTTCTGACAACTTCGATGCTGGCTGGCATTCTCGTGGCTTTGCAGTTGATTCGGCACAATCCGTTTGCCGGGATCGAACTGTTCTCGCCCG
>JANOUN010000493.1:0-6861 GCA_031416875.1 Planctomycetota bacterium
CCTCAGACTTCTCCATGATCACCACGAACGGGGATTCAAGCAGTGCAAGGACGGGGATGGCACCAAACCGATCATCATTCAGTGCTGAGAAATGCTGTGCAATCGATTCGAGCCCGAGGTACTCACGCTGCCCGATGCTGACCGCTTCGCTTGTCGGAAACAAACGAGGGCGATCTTCGACCATTGGTGCATTATTTGCCGTATCCTGCAGAGAAAATGGGATTTTGCAGATCACATTCTTCCGTAGTGTTCCGTCAGTGACTTCGAACTCCAGCAATGAAGAATGTTTCCGAATAATGTGCTGCACAGTGCGGACGGTTGTTTGCTGCACCCTCAGTCCGGGAACGTACCGGCTGGCCTGTGATCGCAGATGTGCGACAAAACGGGCTTCGCTGCTGTCCACGGTCGAAACACGGGGATGCCTTGCTGCGACGCTGGGAGAAATCATGCGTTGGCTCCTTTCGGCTCAAAGAACCGACGAACTGGTCGCCATCGCATCAGTTCCGGAAACGTGCTTTGAATTTCAATCAGAGGCAGGCCGGCTATCAGTGTCAGGACGATGCCTCCCAAGGTGGTGGCAAACTGAGCGCTAACGCTGTTTCCCATCAAAGGCGGCAGCAACCAGGCCACAACCGTGATGGCCAGCATCACCAGCAACAGCCGCAAACATCTCCAGTCAACTTCGCGAAGCAGGCCCAGGCGGAAGATTGTGACTTGATTGCCGATCGGGCGTATCAGGAGAACGGCGACAGTCGCCAGCGCCCCTCCGAAGGCCCCCCATTGCGGAACGAGCCAGAGATTCAGGATGACTGCCACTGTCACTGTGAAAATGTCAGTCAGAAACATCCGGCCGATATGACCATGAGCTTTCAGCACGTCATTGTTGAAGCCGGTCACGGAGCTGACATAGAAACCAGTGGCAAGAAGTCTCAGAATCTCGGAGGAATCGGCATACTCACTGCCGAACAATGTCACGGTGACGAAGTCCGCAAGACTGATACAGCACAAGAACAGTGGAAAGGTCGCGACAGCAATCCACGACGTCGTGCGCCAATAGACGCGATCGATTGAGGACATATCGCCCCGAGCATACATTCGGGAAATGGCCGGGGAAAACAGCATTCTAAAGCTGTCGGCAACGAACGTGTTCAGCCCGGCGATCGGCAGGACTGCTCGGAATGCAGCAACGCCAACGGCTCCGTGGCAGAATTCAAGAATCAGTGTGACCCACGAACTGCGCACGATCACAAGCAGGTCAGCCGACAACAGGGCAAAACTGAAGCCCAGCATCTGCCGTGCCGGAATTTGAATCGACTGGCGGCTGAAGTGGGACAAGAGTCCGGCCTGCTTCAGCAGATACCACAGCAGAGCAGCAGAGCAACACGTGCCTATGACCCCTCCTGCAACGAACGCAATGGACAGCATCCTGGCATCGGATCCGGAAAAGATAAGGGTTGCCAGGGCGAGCAGTTTCAGCAGCGGTCCGAGCAGGTGGCGTCGGAAAAACAGCGCTTTCGGTTTTGCGAGCGCCGCAAACAGTTCTTCAAAAATTGAATCCAGGGCCCGCAGCGGAGCTAACAGGATCAGAATGATCAGCAACGACAGCGACCGGGGATCCTGCACGATCGTCGATCCGATGAAGCCCTGTGCGGCGATCACCAGCAGTACCACGCCGATACCGATGCCCGACACACATCCCAGTGCCAGGACGATTGTCCCCGCCAGCCGCCCGAATTCACGCTGTTCATGAAACATCGGGGCGAACCGATTGAGCGCGCGGCCCAGACCGAACACAGCGATACTGGAACCCATGGATGCAATCGATAACCCATACTCGAAGGCACCATAGTCCGCTTTCATCAGACAACGAACCGTGATGATCTGTACGAAAAAGTTCAGAACGATGGCAATCATGCGGCCGACCGTCAGCAGCGACGAACCGCGAATCAGCGTGCGCGTGGCAGCCGCCTGACGTGCGGCGTGCGCTCCGGTCACAGTCTGCGGGTCTGCTGAGGAAGTCATACAACCGCCTCCTCTGCACGTCGATCCTGCGCTTGAGCGGCCGACGACAGGGCGACGCCGTAACAGGCATCGGCCATGGCCAGCATCAGCCAGAAATAACGGATGTAGGACATATGCAGAAAAATCCCCATTGCGAGATAACCAGTGAGAGCGAGCAGGAAGCCGGACACGGTGTGCTCAAGTTCGCGATCTCGTCCGACGACCTGCTGCCGGATCCGCAGCAGTGACAGGACGGATGCCGCCAGCATTCCAAGAAACAACAGAATTCCAGGGAGGCCGCTTTCTGCAGCTACCTCAAGAAACAAACAATGTGTTTCCCGGTCCCCTTCAAGAGCACGCAGTCCGCCGATTTGCCCGTATTGGCGAGTGAAACTCCCCGACATCTCAGGACCGACACCAAACAGCGGATGGTCAATCGCCATCCGGGCCGCCGCCAGCATTTCCGTGGCGCGACCAAGAATCGCACCGTCCGGTTCTTCCGCACCAACAGATGATCCGAAGATCCCCAGAGCCGAAGGGACAGTGGCCAGACGAGTTCGATACTGCGGCACAGCCAGCAGCAGTAGAAGTCCACCCAGAAAAACGGCCGTCACCTGTCGACGTGACACAAATCGTACGGCAAGACCGACAAGAAGCATTAACACGAAGGCAATTGCCCCGCTGCGGGAGAAAGTCAAACCGCACCCCAGAGCGGTCAGAACTGCGGCGGCCAGGGCCAGCAATCGCAGACCGTTCGCCCGTTCCGTCAGGAAGCGGGCCAAAGCCAGCGGGATCAGCATCAGCATGACCTGAGCATAACGATTCTGCTCACCGATCGGGCCGCACAATCGTCGCTGACGTACGACCCCATGGCCTTCCGCAACTTCGAATCCGTCCCCTTCAGAGACCTGTCCGAAACCACCGAAGTTCGAGTCGAATGAACGAGTCGCCTGCTGGCAGACAGACACGCCTCCCATAACGGCCCCGGCTGCCATCAATGCCCACACACCCAGTCTCATACTTCCCGGAGATCGCACCACGTTGGTGATCAGAACATAGAACAGCAGTCCTTCGAGGACCGTGCTCAGCACGCCGCTGACTGACTTTACGGAGTCCACACACAGCAGAGCACAAACCAACTGCCATCCCACAAACACGAGAATCCATGGCAGGACAGGCGTCACGATCAGCGGTTGGCGCAACACCATGATGTTGTAAATGAACGGAATCAGCAGCGGTGCCGGAACCAGCATGGCGAGAAACGGAGGTGCGCCGTGAAATCGAACGGCTACTATGGCCGCGTTGGAGTACATCACGAACAGAACTACAGGCACGGCCAATTCCGGGCGAAACAGCACGATCAGTGCGGCCGGAATGACAACCAGTGCCGCTGCTGCAATCAGCGGTTGCTGCTCCACCATCGCTCCGATTGCAATCATTCCGGCGCACAGAAAGGCCAGGCCGATCACCGCAAGGCGACCGTCGAACCGAACCGATGTGCTTCCCGAAAACGCAGCCATGCGAGGCACTATCCTTTCACCAGAGAAACCACTGATTCTTCAGCCTTTGCCCTTTGGGGATTCCAGACAACCACACGCCGGCCTGTCAGCGAATGAAATGTTGCGATCACACACGCAAAATTTACGAGGCAGAAGAAATATGCCATGGAAAAGGGCTTCTTACATCCGAAACTTGTGGCGTTCAGGACGCATCCCACAACCGCCGCGCCGTAGAAACCGATCTGCCCGATCGCCGCGCAGAGACAGACGGGAGAAGTGCGGGCCAGCAGAACACTGGTGATGAGCAGCAGCAGCAGCGGGAAGGCCATTTGCCGTCGCAGGACTTTGTGTGAGAACAGCTGGACCGAATAGAAACCGTGAAGCAGCGGATTCAGCAGCGTTCGCATCTGCAGGACTCCGCGGAGTCCTCGCGTGATAATGCGCACCTTGCGGCCAAACTCGCCGCCGCTACTCGCCGCCACAGGTTCATACGCCGCTGCGTCCGGCGCAAACACAAGACGATATCCCTGTGCAATGACCTGGGTTGATGTCGCAAAATCGTCTGTAACGCCTTCAGGGACAGTCCGGAAGAGAGAACGCCGAATGGCGTAAATTGCGCCGGTCGCGGACGTCACATTTCCAGCCCGGCTTTGCCAGTCCTTCATCATTCGATCAAAATTCCAGTAACTTCGTTCCCCCGCATCTGCTGCTGAACGACTCCCGCCCTTCAAGTAACGCTGGTCTCCCGCGACTCCTCCGACGGTGGTGTCTGCAAATGGAGCCACCAACGCCCGCATTGCGGCGTTATCAAACATACTGTTTGCGTCTGAGAACACCAGGATTTCTCCCGTGCAGTGTTTTGCACCGCTGTTCAGAGCCGCAGCCTTTCCGCCTCGCGGAAGTTCCAGAGCGATCACACGGGGATCGTTGAACGTACGGAGGATTTCCATCGTACGGTCGGTCGAACCATCCGAGACCACCACGATCTGCAGGCGATCGGTCGGGTAATCGAGCGCCAGCATGTTGCGAACTTTGTCGCCGATGCTGCTTTCCTCATTATGGGCAGCAATCAGAACGCTGACCTCAGGAGCAATCCCGGCCGTCTGGAAGGGACGAGGAAACATGACGCTGCGCAACCACGTAACGAGCGGAAACCCGACGTATGTGTAGATTATGACAGCAATGGAGGACCAGAAGAGAATCACACTCATGGGGACACCTTACACCCTGGATTCCCCGGATTCAGGTTTTCGTCAGTGCCTGTACCAGCCCGAGTCCTGCAGTCTGGCGCTGCTCGTCGGATCAGCTTGAGCAGTCGAGCAACACTGGTTTCCATGTTAAAATGATTCTGAACTGTGTTTCGCCCGGCTGCCCCCAACCGACTGCGCAATGCAGAATCACGGCCAAGCAGTTCGATCGCGTCGGCAATGCCTGCTGCGTCCCGTGGTTCGGTCAGCAGGCCATTGACATTGTGCTCCACGAGTTCGGGAATTCCAGACAGGCGACTGGCGATCACCGGCACTTCGGACGCCATGGCTTCCATCAGCACGACAGGAATGCCTTCGCGACGGCCGTCTGCCGTCGGAACGCTGGGCGCCACCAGAATGTCGGCCGTCTGCAGAAGGCGGATGATCTCATGTCGGTTGCGGCGTCCTTCAAAGACCACGCAGTTGGTCAGTCCGGCAGCCGTCACCTGTTCCCGCAGCTTCTGTTCATCCGGGCCGTCGCCAACCAAATGCAGCACGATCTGGAAACCTTTCGCGATCGCTCTCTGCGTCGCTTCAATAAGATACCGCTGCCCTTTCACCTCATGGAGTGTGCCGATACAAATGACATGCAGGCACTTCGCCGCTGAGGCGGATGGTTCCGGTCGATTTTCTGAACGAAACTCAACAGGGTTGACTCCACAGTGAATGACCCTGACCTTTGCGGCACAGAGGTGGCCCGTGTCATCCAGAATGATCTGACGGTTGTATTCGGAAATGGCCACAACAAACGCGGCATCACGGACCTTTTCGCGGAGCATGTGCCGATCACGGTGCAGATCAGAGCCGTGAGCAACGAAGCTGTAGGGAATGCCGGAGAACTGATGAATGATCCACGCCGCTGCCGCCGGGTGACTGGCGAAGTGCGCGTGAATGTGATCAATCTGTGACTCCTGCATGCGACGGGCGAAAGTCGCGCACAGGGGAAAGGCGGCTACAGCACCATTCAGGAAGCGGCGACTCCCCAGATTCGCCCGCACCACCGTGAATAATGTTCTCAGCCAGAGTCCCGGCCTCCGGGCGAGCAGCATCAGATTGTCACGAAGAATCTCGCATGACATTAGCGGCAGAAAGTGGGCTCGTTTCACATAGGCCACTGCCTCCGGATGCATCGTTTGCGTTGGCTCTCGACGAAGCGGAAACACTTCAACGTTCGCTGCAGCGTTTTCTGCGGCCAGCATTTCGTACAGAATAAATGTTTCCGTGATCTTTGGAAATCGCGACATCATGTAGGCAATCCGTGGACGGCCGACATCCTGAGAGGCGGCGTTGCATGGAACGGTGGGATTGCTGGCAATAGCAGTCACGAACAAGCATCCTCAGCGAGAAGGCCGCTGACTGACTGACGCAGGCCGTCCTGCGGCAGGCGCGACAGCAGCGATGAAATCTGAGGCAATATGACGAGCAGAGAAACGCCAAACAGCAGACCCAGAAGACCGGAGATCCCCATTACGATCATCGGATTTGCTGCAAATAGTCGCGGGGCCGGGATCGGTGGTTCAAGCACAGTCACTGCGATTCCCCCATGGCCCGCAGGCATTGAATGATGCGCCAGTTGATACTGCTGCAGTTCGGCCTGAAGAGATTCGCTTGCCTGTTCAGCCCGCGAAATTTCTTCAAGTTTACGGGATTCCTTCAGCTGCAGCACTTCTGCCTCCCGGGTCAGACGCAGGTGCCCATCGTATCGCTGCTGCAGAGATTCTTCCTGAATCCGCAGGGCATTGAGTGCAAGCTGAATTCGGGCCGGTGCTGTCTGCGCGAGCAGCAACAGTTCCTGTTCATATCTGGTAACCGTGGCCCGGGCAGCGAGGAGTTCGGGATGTTGTGGTCCCAGAGCTACGGTCAGCTCATTCACTCGTCGCATGGCATCGGCCAGATTCGTTTCGAGTCCTGCAGTGGCCTGAATGCCGGTCCACGACTCGCCGCTTAAGGAAGCCAGATTCTGGAGGACAGACGGCAGTTCGCCATTATCGAAAGTACGTTTCGCGAGGAAGCCGTCAGAGGAGTCTCCGGCCGGCGAAGTGGAAGAGTCCGCCTTCGTAAGGTGAGCCTTACCGCCAGCGTTGACCAGATCGGCAGTTCTTTCCAAAAGAAGG
>JANOUN010000494.1:0-2406 GCA_031416875.1 Planctomycetota bacterium
TACCGACACTGGCAACCAGGCCGGAAATCATCTGGTTCCATGCATCCGAAAGCTGAATCTGGCTGGCGTCAACTTCGATCGTCCTGCGAACTTTCGTGTCCGTCAGTGTCTTCGTACCTTTTCCGAATGGTGCGGCCCGACCGACAGCGATCAGCTCCTTCGCCTGCTTCGGCATGAGCGGCAGTTTGATTGCACCAACTCCCTCAACGGTGAGTCCTGGCTTGACTGAAGGCACGTTCCCGCTCGCACAGAACTGCTTCGAGCGACTTGCCCCCGCGATCGCATCCGTGATCCAGCTCAACGAATTGTTTTGACCCTTTGCCATTGTCTCGCATTCCAGCGTATGAGATTTGTTTCGAGTTTTTCGTGAAGTCTGGACGATATCCAAACCTGTTCGGCAAATCCAACTCCTGACGGCGATCCAGAACAATCGGGTTCACACTGAAGGCCCGGTAACGTCCAGTTGGCTCCAGCTCATGCCGGTACTCTGCTCGAAAATCGATCGCACCATGCCGCAATGCGCATACTCGATTCTGCCCATCTCGCGAAAGTCCTGAAGAATCTCCTGCGTTTCGGGTTCGGTGACAGATGAGAGTAGCCGCTTCAAGAGTCGCCAGGCACGCGCTGCCTTTTCTTGTCGATCACTTCGGAGGCTTTCTCGATCCAGGCCGCACGTCTCAATGGTTTTCATTCCAATAACGCTGTTCTGATACGCTTCGATCTGGCCGAGGGAATCAAATGCCAGGTGAGTTGATGGCGATTCAGTACCAAACGGATCGAGAAGGAGCGGCGTCTCGGACGTTTCATCGCCCACAACTGGTGGTCCGGACCGGACCTGAGCAATCGGAAAGACGGCGCTCTTCCATTTTTGATTACATGTCGGGCAGCTCACGAGGTAGTTGTCCCACGAATAGGTCAGCCACCAATAGCCGGACTCGAAATCTTTATTGTAGGTGCGTCCTCTCACATTCACGAGGTCTTCCCGTTCGCTCCCGGGGTTCCTCACCGTCCAAACCGCGTTCTTTGGACGATAGTGCTCGATGTCTCCTGTCGACTCAGTAATCTTCACCTCACAAAAACCGCACTTCCGCTGCTGAGCGGCCATGAAAAACGCTTTAACGTCGCCCCAAATCTGATTTCGCTTTGTCTTGATATATTCGTTGATCTTGCTGTAATCCGGGCTTCCATCATCGAGCGCGAGTCCCTTGAGTGCTTCACGATTTTCGGAAGCCTCGGATTCGTATTCGACTTTGCCCACCTGCGGGCGCTGGCCAAGTTGCATCATTTCTTTGAAGCCAGCGCCGCATGAACTTTGTCACGAACGGCGTCAAGTTCGAACTCAGTAAGTGGTATCGACTCACTCACCAGCTCATTCGACACGATTTCCTGCGCGAGTCGATCTTCGGACGTGTCGGCGTAGCTTCCGAGCCGCAGCCGCAGGCGATGCTCCAATTCCAATCGCTTTGCATCTGTCCGCGGGGTCCCGGCACGCAATAGCGATCTATGCTGATCCAGCAGACCCTGCGTTTCTTCATCAAGGGTTGACGAAAGGCCGAACCAGACGCCAGTCAGCACCTGGTCGGTCCGGATACCGGGCGGAAGATCCACTTGCCGAAGGTTCAACTTTTCCTGTGTGTATTCGAGCACATGAATTTCTCCCGGTTTGGCGCCAAGCAGCGTCAGCGGGTTGTGCGTTGTAGCGACGAAACTCATTCTCGGGAACGCGCGGCGGATGTCATCGACGATTCTCATCTGCCAGCGCGGATGAAGATGCAGATCAAGTTCGTCAATTAATACCAGTCCGGTCATTTCCTCATTGAAATTCGCCTTGATCTCGACACTTCTGCGTTTCTGTTCGTGCAGCCATCGAGCCATCATGTCAACGAGCCATCCGAGTGTCGTTGCATATCCGTCACTGAGCGATGCAATTCCGCAGGTCCCCAACGCCGGCCCGGACAGGATTACTCGATCGGAGTCGATGCAAATCTCATCAACACCTGGCAGGACTTTTTTGAGGACGGAGCATACACTCGCAAAAAGGCTTGCTTCTTTCGATTCCTCGCCTGCTTTTAATGCGCTGTGCTCCAATCCTCGCAGCCAGGTCTCCGTATGAATCAAACTCGTTCGTAACCCATACAGAGTGCTGATCGCGTCAAGCGGTCTGTCGAGTTCGACGGCTCGATTTGGTCCGCCAAACGCAGAACCTCGTCCGCTGCCATAGCCAAAGACCATGAAGTCAGGTGAAATCGGAGATTCGGTGACACGCTCGCGATGTTCCGTGTTTTCGATACTCACCCCGAATGTTTCGTGGCCTGTATCGATGCTGACTCGTGCAACGCCACATTCGCCTCGAACCAGAGGAGATGATAGGTTCGCGAGGAGTCCGTGCGCCAACTCCCCATCGAG
>JANOUN010000495.1:0-10224 GCA_031416875.1 Planctomycetota bacterium
ACTCCACTCGAGGGCCAACGACAGACCGCGCGACGATTCAGCGCCGGGGTTTTCTGAGGTGCTGGCTGAAAATGGACGTACCTGAGACTTCGATCGATCACCGAACCGCATATTTCAATCCGCCGAAAAAACGACTCAGGCTGTTGCCTCCTGTGGCAGTTGCAGCGATCCCGATTCAGACAACGACGGTGATTTCCGCGGAGCATACTTTTCGTGGACTTCACCAATGAGTTCAATCAATTGAGTCTCAAACGGCCTCAATCCACCAATCAGGTCACTCATCCATTCACAAATCGTACCCTTGCCGCACACACCCAGAACTTTGATGTGGCCAACCCGCTGGCCACCAATGATCAGCGGAATTTCGGAACGCCATGCATCGTGCTGTTCCACTTTGGAGGTCGATCTCCAACTCGCATGGTATTCTTCACCGACACTGGGGATGTTCACCAACAATTCAACCTCATCCATTTCAAAGCGATCGGCAAACTCCGTCAGTGTTTGCCAAAGTTGATGCCATTCCTGGTTCCCATGCAGCTGAACCTGTTCATCATGCAGCACTGGCTTGGCTCCTTCCGGCTTGCGAAACAGGGAGCTGGCGAAGCGGCGCACTCGGTTCGTCAGCAATGTTAATTCGGCAGCACCAAAGGACCGCGTGGCCACGAGAATTGCGAGAGCTGTTGCGACACCCAATACGGCAATCAATTCGTTGTTAAACCAGGCGGCTGCGACGGCACCCAGCCCTGTCAGACCGCACAGTGACCCTACGACCAAAAGCAGACCTGATCCTGAATGTCCCTGTCGCACCAGGCAGTGATGCAGATGACCGCGGTCCGTAGAATAAATGCTGCGACCTGTCAGCCGACGTCTTACGATCGCCATGGCCACGTCAAAAATCGGGATGGCCCAAATCGCAGTCGGCATCACCAACGCGATCGCAGCGTACTGCTTGAAGGAACATTTCAGCGCCACGCAACCGACAACGAGTCCAATCAACATACTTCCCGAATCACCCAGAAACATACGGGCTGGAGGAAAGTTGAAAATCAGGAACCCACTGAGGGCTCCGGCCAGTGCCAGCGAAATGATCAAGCCGTCAACCCGACCGCCGAGGATCACTGTCACACCAGCCACGGAAAGACTGAGTACGATTCCGATGGTACTCGCCAGACCATCGACACCGTCAATGAGATTGAGCGCATTAATGGCACCCAGAATCCAGAACACCGTGACGATGGCCGAGAAGTCTCCAAATTCGATTGGGATGCCGAAGACCTGGATTTTGCGAATCGCAATTCCTGACGGAATCATGATCAATGCCGCAAGAAACTGCCCGAAGAGTTTTTGGCGACCACGCAACCCGATTTTGTCGTCCAAAATGCCAAGCACGACAATCAGGCTTCCGGCCACTGCCAAAGACACCAGAAATCGGATGTCGGCATAGGTTGGCAGGAGTAACGTCGGATGGATCCACAACGTGATACCCAGACCAACAAAAAGGGAAATCAGCACTGTCGGCCCACCTGCGAGAGGCACGATTCGAGCGTGCAATTTCCGCTGGCCATCAGGATGATCGACTACCCCAAGGCGTCGAGCAATCATTGCCACAATCGGCGCAAAGATCACCGAACAGGCAAGAGCCGAGAAAAATGAAATCACGCTGGGATTCATCAAGATTTCGCCGATCGGCGGAGATACAGGAACAAGCAACCGTGCTGTTCAACAGCTCGTTGATCAGTGTTTAAGACGTCAGCAATTTCCCTGCCAAATGAGGTGGCAGAGTCCGAAAATCTGCTAAACGTTCCCGCCCCAGCCCAGATCCCCGGCAACTAGAGTCCTTAAACGCAGGCTTTCTATCATGCCTATGGGGAGAAACCCGTTGCAAGCGTGCAATCGGTGATTCACAAAAAATACGTACAACGAGCCCACGTTCCTCAATTTCCCCAATTTGTGTGTGGGAAATGCAACATCTGTGCGTTGTAGTTAGGCAACGTTGACAACGTCAGATCATAAAGTCGGTCTGGCGTCCGAGAATCTTATCAATCAGATCCTGCGGGAAATCCACAGCTGGTGAGCGTTCAGGATCGAGGTCTGTCGGATTGATGCCGCAATAGACGCTCCACGGCCCGAGATGACGCCACCGCCCTGCCCTTTTCGGTTCTCCGGGGAGGACGGGAGTTGTGCAGCGATTGCACCCGATGGTTGAATACCCCTGCTTATGCAGCGGGTTCAGCACAACCGCGTTTTGTTGAATATACTCGTCCAGCTGCTCATCCGAGAAATTCGCCAGCGGGTTGATTCGCAGGGTATTCAACCGGGGATCAACCGCCAAAATTGGACAGACACCGCGACGACCGCCATCCGCACGTCGCAGACTGGTGATCAGTGCGTCATACTCGCCCTTGATCGGATCGAGTGGCGCGGATTTCCGCATCTCGCAGCATTCCTTCTGTCCTTCTGGTGTCAAATAAAGCACGCCGTGCTTCTCGGTCTGCTCCTCCATCGTCAAGATTGGCTTCAGTGTCCTTATAGTGAGTCCGTACGTCTTTATCAGACGATCTCGCGTATCAAGCGTTTCCTGAAACAGAACACCTGTATCTACGAACAGTATCGGGAGCTTGATCGAGTTCGCATACAGCATGTGACAGATGACGTTGCCGGATTCCTGCATGGACGACATTGCCGCAACTCGAGGGCCAAACATTTCCTGGGCCCATTGCAGCAATTCCTGAGGCGTGCGATCGTCGAATGTGCGATTCAGATCAATCAAATCAACCTGAGTTAAACGGGGCATGGTCGAATTCCATTGGGCATGAAGCCGCAGCAAGGGCTCCCATTGCACCGGGGACAAAGCTGCCTTAACGAACTAGCGCGAATGATAGAACGAACCAACGAAAAAAGCGAAGCTGACACGTCAGCTTCGCTTTCAGAGATTCCTTGATTCTTCGGGGGGCAGTTTATCGCGCCGCCGCGTCCCACCACCAGCGTCCGGACTGGCCAACTGGACTCGCCACAGCCGCTTTCTTCGCCACTTCGGCTGAAACTTCAAACGTCTCCGGATTCTGGACAATCGACTTGAGATCGCCGCGTACACCACCCGCGACCTGAACCACAATGTCGCCTCCGCGGTAGGTTCGAAAATTGGCGGCTGTCATCAATTCATCGGGAACATCGACGTCCACAGGCTTGTACGAACCATCAACGCCAAAAACTTCTGAATGCCAGCCCGCCAGATGGCCAATTCCCTGCGACTGCACCAACGCAGAGACAAGCGCCAGGTCAAAGACGTTCTGAAGGTCAGCAAATACCATGTCCTGATCCGCCAGCTTCGGCAGGTTTTCCGTAAACAGGCGAGCGAATTCAGCATTCGCCTTTTCCGCCTTGCCAGTCGCCTCATGAGTCCCATCGTGCTTGACGATCTGATTTTCGGACAAGCAGCGAATTGACCGACCGGAGAACTCAAATGCCTGCTGATTCGGATCAACATAGATCGCGTCATAACCGACGGTCATCCACCATCGAAGTGCGTCCATCGAAGAACCGCGACGTTCCTCACGGCTGATCAGATCGAAGTAGCTCTTCATTCCTTCAGCACCTTCACGCTTGTCAATGCCGATCAGTTTCATCTGATAGTCAGCATCGACGATCACACTGGCAATCCGTGAATTTCGCGGAATGCCCTGCACAATCACATTCTGCAGCCCCAGCGTTTCTTCAGCTTTCCTTGTGAACGCACCGACGTTTCTGGCCGACAATGCACCGTTGTTCCCTACCAGTTCCTGAACGGCCTTCACCTGTTCCGGTTTCGGATCGATCGAACACATGAAGAAGCCCGCCCCACCGGACGAAAATGTGCGGTTGAGCGTTACGAGATCATCCAGTTTCAGAGTCGGGCGATGCTGAACGACTCCAATAGTGCGGCCCGTTTCATCGACAGCCCAGTCACCTGCCGGGCCCCCAATCACAACGTCGCCGGTTTCAGCAAACACGAACAGATACCGGACTTCTGTCAGTCCGGCGAGACACGCGACATCGTCCGATACCGGCTGGCCAGCGTCGATTAACTGCTGAATATGTTGTTCCAGTCGCGGCAATGACACAAGTCGCAGATTCGACGCTGCATGGACGTCGTGATTGTAATTCGCAGACTTTGCCATTTCGAAGGCCGAGATCAATCGCGAATCATCTGCCGCCAGGGTAAGCGCTGCGATGACCGCCGGTGCCCCCATGAAGACCCCTTGAGAGAACTGGCTCATCCGTCCGCCTTCACCGTCAATCTCAAACCAGCGTGCCGGAGGTGCGGTCTGATCCTGAATCAATGTGATCAAAGCTGAAAAGTCGGCAAACTGTGATCCCCCCTGAGCCTCCAGGCCCGCATGTGCCTCTCGAGCCTTGCCTGCTGTCATTCGGTCGCCCACCAGATTGGCTGCGGATTCCAGTGCTTCGGTGGCGGCGAGAAAGTCGCCTTGCTCGGCCGCCAGGCGCGCGTCTCCTCGGAGCTTTGCGGATTGCATGATGGCATCTAATGACGGTGCTGCGGTTTCATCATCGGGCGTTCCGGCGAACACGAAGCCGGACAGCGCCGGGGCCGACAGGATGGCCAGGCAGCAGGCCAGCTTCACACCCTTGCGGAATGTGCGATTAAGCCCAAAATGGAGCGAAGAAAACGCTGAGAGAGACTGACGCATCTGCGTGACCTCAAAAAGATCGAAGAAAGGCGGCTATCCGAAAAGGGGTCTGACCCTCTCCGGGGAGCTGAACGACTCACACAATTACTCGCATCCAAAGGGTCAGACCCCTTTTTGGATAGCTCACTTCGCGCACGGGAACAGCAAAGTCAGAATTGACCGTTGCTTAGGATCGTCGCGAATCAGCTCAGCGTCAAGAAGAATCCTGCAATTCATTGACATACCAGTTGTCTGCGATATTCCGATTCTGCCGTCTCAAACGAATATTCCGAACACTCTTGAGTGTCGTAACGATCATTCCTCGTCTACTGGCCAGCCGGGAGTGTTAACCCCCGGATTATTTGTAAACACCGCATCAGGGGACTAACATCCCCCGCTCGCCAAATCACCCGAATTGCAGATTATGCCCGAACTTCCTGAAGTCGAAACGATGGTCCGCGGCATTCGCTCGGACTGTGTTGGGCGACAAATTGATCGGACTTTGTTTCCGCCCTGCACTTGCCGGCCGATTCAGATCAGCCCCGGGCGCCGCACATTTATCACAAAGACCGAAGGACGGACGATCACCGAAATTCGCCGTCTGGCAAAACGCATTGTGCTTCAACTGGATTCCGGCTATCAGATTGTCGTGGAACCTCGCATGACGGGATTGATGCTCATTACCGACCCGCCGACTCGCAAACATCGCCGAATCTGCTTTGAACTTTCGCCAGTTCGGAAGAAGGCACCCAGCCTGGAATTCTGGGATCGTCGCGGCCTGGGCACGATATCGCTGCTCAACCCTCAGCAACTTCTGCAGCTTGAATCGCGACTTGGCAAAGACGCGCTGGACCTTCACGTTGAAGACTGGAGATCGATCCTTGCACGAACTGAGCGAGAAATCAAAGTCGTGCTGCTGGATCAGTCGCTGGTGGCAGGCATCGGCAACCTCTACGCCAGCGAGATACTGCACGAAGCCGGCATTTCGCCATTTCGCGCGTCTTCAAGCCTGTCCGGTCGGCAGATTCAGAAACTGGCGAACGCCACGCATCGCATTCTGCATGAGGCCATTGCTTATGAAGGCTCAACGCTCAGCGACGGCACGTATCGAAACGCTCTGAACAAAGTCGGCGGCTATCAGAATCATCACCAGGTCTACCAGCGCACGGACACACCGTGTTCGTCGTGCGGGAAGGCGACCATTCAGCGCGTTGTGCAGGCTCAAAGGGCAACGTTTTATTGTCCACGATGCCAGCGTTATACCGCACACGGTGCCCAATGACTCGTTTAACGGCAAGCCGCAGGCGACAGCGTCCTCAACAAGTCGCTGACGCCTGCGGCTTGCCGTTAAACGATAAACATCTCATCCATAGCCGTGTTGAGTATAGAGAGCGTGTGTCCCAACCTGCACGGTTCGCTGAGACCGCACGCAGTTGGCATTGGCTCGTTTAACCGCGTGCCCAGCGGGCCGCGATTGTTCGATTTGAGATGTCGTATTTGAGATTTGAGATTTGAAATACGAAGCGCGGGGCGTTGCCCACGCGGTTAAACGAGTGAGCTTTCCTCAACTGCGCCCGTCTACCAGATATCGTCAACTCTGCCGCTCTCCGCATGCACTAATCGTCCGGGGCCTGCCCACTCGGGCGCAGACTGCAGGATTCTCAGCCACACCTGAACACCGCGTGCGACACCCTGGCATGAGAGATGATTTCCCAACTCATCATCGGACGAAAATTTCTCAGATTGCCAGTACACTTCCGGTGTGAAATCAAACGCCTTTGACACAGCTGCCACATCAATCTGCAGTCCGCCTGGAACATGCTTGCCATCAGCAGCTCCGCCATAAACTTCAGTGCGAGACAAGAAAAGCGAGACTTCCCAGACGTCCTCTTCCAGATCGTGAAAGAAATGACATCCCACGGGTGCTGCCGACTGGCGATCCATGATCCCGTGAATAGCATCGTTCACAAACCACCGGAGCCATGCCGGTGGTACGGTTTTTGAATCTGTATTACCCTGCATCGTGGTACAATCCATGAAAGATGAATCGGCGATTTGGAAGTAACCCGAACGAATTCTCCCACTTCGTTCTCATGCGGGATCTCGTGAAAACCCTGCTTTTGATGCCTCTGACCCTCGCAACAAAGGCCAGGACTTCCTGAATGCAGGCAGCAATCAGGTCGAGCAAAAAAGTTGCCACACGTAGCAGAGATCACAAAGCAAACGTCGCGCCAGAATCACAAAGTGCCTCATTTGATTGATTCTGAATGACTTTGTCTGTTATCCGATAGAAGTTGTTCACGCTTCTTTACATGATGGCGTTGCAAAACGACAACACGAACTGTCAGTCGACAACATTGTCCACGATGAGACTTATCTGAGTTCACTCACAGAAGTTGCCAAAATGCAAGACCTGATGGCATCGTGTAAATTCCGCTGCTCCCGATTGCTGCTCGCAGGCCTGGCCCTGGGCATCGGAGTGATGCCGGTTTCCGTCGGCGCACAAGTCAAAGAGCTGACAGCAAAATCTTATCGTGATCGCGTCTGTGACTTCGCTGTCCTGGCTGACGGAACGCAGTTGACAGGGATTGCCATCAGCGAATCGCCTTTGCGCATCGTGCTGCGGACAGCACGATTGAAGGCAGATGCTCCGGATCTGTTTGCCAGCGAGATTCAGCCCGCCCTTGCCGATCATCTCGGCCAACAAAACCAGAAACTGACCAGTATCCTTCAATTGCGAACTGACCAACTCAGGATCGATACCCCGGACGACCTGCAACAGATCGGATTTCTGGAGGAGGTCATCGAACGTCTGAATCCTGACGATGACCGGCAAGTTCCTCCATGGATCATCGTTGTGATTGAGCCGATGAGATTGAAAAGACTGGAGACTCTGGCCCCGAATCGCCGCGAACTCGCCACACTGGCACTGCTCAATGAAATTGACGATTTTGAAAAAATGCATTGGAAAACGGTGACCGCGCGACTTCAGGCGATCCCAGAATCGCAGTTGAAACGGCCCGCTTCGCCTCAGCAGACAGTCTCGCCCGAGGCCCTGGCCGAACGGATTCTCGCCGCCATCGACGTACGTCTGAATAAGGCCACTCGCTTGATCCGCACGGGCGATGAATTCGTTGCCGAAGATGCAAAACCTGACATGGCAACTCTGTTGAGTTCTCTGCTCGGAGACTCTCTGAACAACACACTTCAGGAGTTACTCAACGAAACGGGCGGAATTGGAACCAACCCGCCGTCTGACAGGAACCAGAACAATGTGGCGCTTCCTGCGGCCGCGATTCGCCATGCCGAAAAGAATGGTCATGCCACTGTTGTCGTGTCAGCATTCGAATTCGACATCGCAAACGGAGCCGCGTCCGTCACGCGCCAGCTCTTCCGAAATTCGAAGCCCGGCGGATGGAATCTTGTCAGCGCCACGACAGGTTCTTCGACAACCAATGATGTGACTCAGGAACAGATTCAGAAGATCGAGGATGATCCTCAAGTGAAGCAAATCAGTGGACTGCTGTCGCAACTGAGTTCTGATCCGAGCGCCCTTAAAACGGCACTTCAGATGGGTGCTGTCGTGCAGTCTGCGTTATCCAGGGCTGACGCAGCATTTCAGGCGACATTGCAGGACATTCTGACAGCCCGCATGTCCGTCAACGAAACTCCACCCACCGTTGTGCTCAAGGAACCGGGAAAGAACGACAGGAACGAATAACCAAATGGCGTGGACTTAAGGCGAGCGGGGGATGTGAATCCCCTGATTTGTCGCGAATGATGCGAAAATCAGGGCACTTACGTACCCCGCTCGCCAGTCGGATTGCTTAAGTCCGGAACCAATAGCCACACGGTCCAAAGAGTGCTTGGACGAATGGTTCCTGACCCGTCTTCCCTCGGCTTAAAAGATGCCCGTCAAATCATATCCAGCTTGTGGTGACGGCGCGCAGGCGGTTTCGCACAAGCAGCGCAGATGCCGTGGACTTCAAGGCGATGACCGCTCATCCGAAATCCATAATCAGCGGCGACGCGTTCCAGTACGGCGGAGATTTCATCGTTGCGGAATTCGACCAACTGGTTGCACTTTTCACAGATAAAGTGATCATGCTGCGGATAGCCGTAGTCGTGTTCGTAGACTTCGCGATCGTTGGCCCGCGCGACTTTCCGAATAAGACCTGCTTCTTCCAGCGAGCTGAGTGTTCGATAGATCGTGGCTCGACTCACGCGACCGCCGTCACGACGTGGTTGAGTCAACCGTGCGACGATCTGATCCGAATCGAAATGTTCATGATCTGCAAAGATCTCACGCACAATCGTTTCGCGTTCCTGGGTCAAACGTTTGCCGCGCGTGCCAAGAAATTCACGGAATTTCTCGACGGGCGACACCGCGACTTCAGGACGAGCAATTTCATTGAATGCCAGATCACTCACGAGAACCTCAATACCCTGTTCGTGGCCTGGCCACAATCGTTCATCCTCAACGCCATCGGCGTGAGCGCTTTGTGCCAGTGTCCAACACCATCCACACTCATTCCGCGTGCAAATGCATGACTAAAGTCCAATTGGGAAGAAAGTGAGAGTTTCTCATCATTTCCTCGCCAGATAGTCTGGCCACCACCGCATCGGATGTCACGGCTTAGACCCCAATAGCTCGGAAATCTCTCAGGATTACAAAGCATTATTGCTCGTTGTCGGATTGTTCGAGTCGCTCCAGCATAAGGCCGAGCGCCTTTTCCAGAATTGTATCTGAATCGTAGTCGCCCTGGTCGATGGCATGGCGAATTGCTGCGAGTTTTTCGTCTTTGATCCCCCGGAGTTCTGCCGCAGTCAGGCCCCGGACCTCGGCCAATGGCAACGTCGATCCGGGGCCGATCGCCTCCTGTTCGACGAGACGGCCTGCAATTGACGAACTTGTTGTGTTTTGAGCAGTTTTATTCATGGCAAGCAACATGGTACGACCGAAGAGCCATGTGGTCCAGTGTTGAGTCAAAATCTGGAGGATTGGTGAAGCTGCGGATTCCTGGAGGGTCTTTTAGTCAGTGTTTTGCCCATGCGGATGTAGGAACACATGGTAGAGAGCGATTCCCACGGGGTGAACTTCATGAATGGCCTTTCCTTTCAAATGACTGATTCGCCGCAGGCTGAAGTCCGTTATACCGCACGGGGTTGAGGATGGCACATTCGTTTAACGGCGTGGGCAACGCCCCGCGCTTCGTATTTCAAATCTCAAATACGAAATTTCAAATAGAACAATCGCGGCCCGCTGCGCACGCGGTTTAACGAGCCAATGCCAACCGCGTGCAGTAGAGCACCCGGTTTTTGTACGGAAGTGTTTCCGGCTATTTTGTCCATTCGGTTGTCCCCATTCGGTTGTCCATTTCATGCGACGCAGGGAGACAACCGAATGGGGACAACCGAATGAATCGCACGGAAATATGTAACGGACAGCCTGAACGCCCCCAGGATCTGTCGCTTTCCAGAATCTCCAAAATGTGTCATTCGTGGCCGCCTGAGGTATCAGCCGACAAGTCTCAGGTGTCGGATGGTGGGCTTTGCT
>JANOUN010000496.1:0-13429 GCA_031416875.1 Planctomycetota bacterium
ACGGCAACTACTAACTGGAGAGCCGTGTGCGGGAAAACCGCCCGCACGGTTCGGAGGGAGGGGGAGCTGAATTCGTTCAGCCCTCCCTACCCCTATCGGCTTGAGAACCGTCAGCTTCCTGCAATAGATCTGTGCCCCATGTGCGATGTAGAGCGTGCTATGATCACTTCCTGCGAGGATGCAGGTGGTGAGGGGTTGGCTGACATCGACTTTCGGAAGGACTCCACATGGACGTCCCGTGGGGTCAAAGATTTGGACTCCGAGGGCGCTGGTGACGTAGTAGCGGCCGACTTTGTCAACGGCCATGCCGTCGCCGAGGGACGTGGTGACGTACGGCGGGGCTTCGTTGAATTTGAAGTCGCCTTTCGGATCGATCGGCAGCCGCATCGGCATCGTGGGCATTTTTGCGTCGAGCATTCCTTCGGCGTTGACTCGGAAGGTCCATGTTTGAGTCCCGCCATAGTCGGAAACGGCCAGAGTTCCGCCGTCGTTCGATAGAGCGATGCCGTTGGGTTTGGTGATACCGGTATCGACGGGTTTCACTTCGCCGGTTTTGGAATTGATCGCTGTCACCTGCTGAGCACCGGTTTCCGTGATCAGGATGAAGCCGTCGTTTGTCACGGCAAGATCGTTGGGCTTGACTCCTTCGGCCACGGTCTTCACTTCGCCGCTGGTGATGTCGATCGAGATGACGCGGCTCTGTGAGCCCTGGCAGGCGTACAGTAAACCGTCCGGACCGAATTCAAGACCACTGACGGATTCTTTGGCGATCTCCGTGCGAGTCCCGTCAGCGGCACTGATGCGATACACAGCCGGAGCTTTCATGTCGCAAAAGTAGACGTTGCCGTCCTTGTCGGTACACAACGCATCGGCGAAGCCAAGGTTTTCGGCGACGACTTCCCAGGACTCGCCGGGGATCAGCAGGTTCAGCAGCGTCAGGTCGCCGCCGAGATCTCCGCTGGTGTCGAGCACGGCCGTGTGAGTTTCCTTTCGCCACAGCCACTTCATCGCGTCCGGGAATTTGGAACCGCCGAAGTCAGCGTTGTGAGCGTAGCCTTCGGCCCAGTCGAATCGCACGTCGTAGCCCATGTACTTCAGCGCCGATGCCATCTGCTGATTCGCCCACGGCCAACTGCCGAACGCATTGTCAATGTCGCCGCCTGTATCGGCCATGTAGACGCGAATCGGCTTCGGCTCCGTTTTGCGAACGAGCGACGGATAGACGTCGCCGCCTCGCAGATTGGTGAAGCTGCCGACGCTGGAATACACCCGGCGGAAAAAGTCGGTCCGTTCCCACGCCGCCGTAAACGCACAGATCGCTCCGGAACTGGAGCCGCCGATGGCATGCATTTCGGGATCGTCAGAGATCGTGTAATGCTTGCGCACTTCCGGAATGATTTCTTCCAGCAGGAAGCGGACATAGCGATCACCGAGGCTGTCGTATTCGAAACTTCGATTCGAATGCCTGCCGTCCTTGCGTGGCATCGATTTGTCGTGGCCGGGATTGATGAACACGGCAATCGTCGGCGGCATGTCGCCGCGAGCGATCAGGTTGTCGAATACCACGGGGACTCGCCAGCGGCCCTTGACGTTGGCCATGCCTTCGCCGTCCTGAAACACCATCAGAGCGGCGGGCTGGTCGGCCTTGTATTGAGCGGGCACGTAGATTGACCAGTCACGAGTGGTGCCGGGGAAGATTGTGGATTCCCACGGTTCCATCTTTTCGACGGTGCCTTTCGGGACGTCATCGCGAGGCACGGCGTCAGCATGCGGTTGCCACTCGGGCTTGGTTTCGACGATCGCGATGTTGGTGGATTCAGCGTTGTCGTCCCACAGCCATCGAAGAGCATCGGGAAGAGCCTCGCCGCCCCACTTGCCGCTGTGGCCACCTTCAGTCATGACCAGCTTGTACTTGTAACCCGCGAACTGCAGCGCGGCCGCCAGGTCCTGATTGCTGAGCGGCCAGTTGCCGTGCAGGTTGTTGAGATCCTCTTTGCCTTCCTGCAGATACACCTTGATCGGCTTCGGTTTGTCTTTTGTCTTGCGAACCAGTCCCGGATACGCCCAGCCGCCGCGAATGTTAGTAAAGCTGCCGATGTGGCTGAGCACTTTGCCGAACTGATCCGGTCGTTCCCACGCCGCCGTAAACGCACAAATGCCGCTCGACGAAATCCCGCACACGGCACGCCTCGCAGGATCGGTCGATACCTTCAGGTCTTTCAGCGCGACAGGAAGAAATTCGTCGATCAGAAACTTCGTGTGCAGATCGCCCATCGAGTCGTATTCAAACGAACGATTGCTGCGGTCACTCGCGCCTGGCTTCGTCGCGGTGATCGTGCCCGGATTGACAAAGACAGCGATCGTGACGGGCATCGCCTGCTGGTGAATCAGATTGTCGAACACAATGGGGACTCGGAAGGCACCGTCGGCCTTCGCATAGCCCGAGCCGTCCATGAACACCATCAGGTTGGCGGGTTCCTCTGACTTGTACTGAGCTGGTACATACACGCTGTAGTCGCGCCGCGTCCCGGGAAAGATCTGGCTGTCCGTGAACTGCCCAGTCGTGATCTGACCCTGAGGAACTCCTGACTGGACCACACGATCCGGATGGTCATCCGCGATTGCTTGAACGACTAACACATGCACTACGGCACACAGAAGGATTAAAAGGCGTTTCAGACAGTTCATGGTGGAACTCCGGGACTTCTTTCGGGAACGACGCGTTGAATCGCATGGATTCTTGCAGACAGAGGAGACAATTTCACGCTGGTTGTTAATCGGAAAAGTACTTTGCGCCGACAGGCTAAACCAGGTTCAGAATGGAAACCGGGATTTCGGAGGTGGTAGGGTGTGACAAGAGGCTGACAAGCCGCGCCGGCACACCATTTTCTCGCTGCACCATGGTGTGCCGGCGTTCGCGATGCTCACTTGTCACACCCTACAAAGGCTCCGCTTCTCACACTGAACGTGGTTTAGCTGCCGGGTGTTTGCTTTGCTGCAGTCCGTGCATCAAGGAACGTCTGCAGCAGAATCTGTGCGGCCAGTTTGTCCATTCGCTCCTTGCGTTTCTTTTTGGACAGTTCCGCAGCCAGCAGAAGTTTCTCGGCCTGAAAGGAGGTGAAGCGTTCATCCTGAAATGTATAGGGCAGCCCGGTGACGGAACCCAGCCACTCCGCAAACTTGCGTGCTTCGCGGGATTTTTCGCTTTCATCGCCGCTCAAATGAATCGGCAGTCCGACCACGAGCCCCACCGGCCGGTATTCTTCGACAACTTTGCGAAAGAACCGTTCATCAACCTGAACGCCATGTCGATCATGGTTATGCAGTGGACTGGAGAATCGTTGATCGCGATCGGAAACCGCCACGCCGACTCGCCTGGTGCCGTAGTCGATTCCCAGCAGGACACCCGAGTGAGGCATCGCCTGAGAAGTATCGGCGCCGGTGAGATGGTCGGCGTCAGCGTCCAGAGTAAGTCCCCTCAAATCCGGCGTGTCATCCCTTTTCGCAGTCGATTCGGTCATTTCAGCGAGTTGTTCTTTTACGGGTGGACGCGGCAAAAATCGCATCTGAGAGACTGGTTTTGTTTCCGCATGATTGAAGGCCACGACCGGTGGCATCGACAGCCGAGTCCAGTATAGTATCGGGATTACCTCAAATTTTCGACTGGACCAGCATCATGGCACAGCCATCCAAAAAAACCGGCCCTGTAACTCAGTTTATCAATCATCACTACCGACATTTCAATGCGGCCGCGTTGATCGACGCCGCCAAAGGCTATGCAACGCATCTTGATGAGGGCGGCAAAATGATGGTCTGCCTCGCCGGTGCCATGAGCACTGCAGAGCTGGGACTGTCGCTGGCCGAAATGATTCGCCAGGACAAGATTCATCTGATTTCCTGCACCGGTGCCAATCTGGAAGAAGACGTCTTCAACCTGGTGGCCCATGATTTCTACGAGCGTGTTCCGCACTACCGTCAGTTGTCACCTGAAGATGAACAGGGGTTACTGGAACGCCACATGAATCGCGTGACCGACACCTGCATTCCCGAAGGCGAAGCGATGCGGCGGATGGAAACCGCGATGCTTGAAGTCTGGACCACAGCCGACGGGGCGAGCAAGAGATTTTTCCCGCACGAATTTTTCTATCAGGTCCTGCGGAGTGGCAAGTACAAGGAGCACTACCAGATTGATCCCAAGGATTCATGGATGCTGGCAGCTGCGGAAAAGAACCTGCCAATCATCGTGCCGGGGTGGGAAGATTCAACGCTCGGCAATATGTATGCGGCAGCCGTGATTCGGGGTGAAGTCAAGAATGTGCATACAGTCCGCACGGGGATCGAATACATGACATGGCTGGCGGAATTCTACACGGCCACCACACAGAAGAATTCACTGGGGATGTTCCAGATCGGTGGAGGCATTGCCGGTGACTTTCCGATCTGCGTCGTTCCGATGCTGCACCAGGATCTGGATCGCCGCAGCATTCCGCTGTGGGGTTATTTCTGCCAGATCAGCGATTCCACCACCAGCTACGGCAGTTACTCGGGTGCCGTCCCGAATGAAAAAATCACGTGGGGCAAGCTGGGAATCGACACGCCAAAGTTTATTGTCGAATCCGACGCCACCATCGTCGCCCCACTGATCTTCGCGCATGTGCTGGGCTGGTAGCGGCGGATACATAACGGACGCCGCAATTTTGTAGCCGAATTCGCAAGAATTCGGATCGCACTTACCATGCTGACCGTCTGAATTCTTGCGAATTCAGCTACGTCCTTGTGTTACCTGAGCCCTTTCTCCTGTCGAACGAAATCATTCATGAACTCTGCTACGAATCCGCTGCTGATCAAAGACGGCCTGCCTGCTTACGATCGTATTCTTCCGGAACACATTGAATCCGCCGTCGAAACTGTGCTCGCTCGCTGCCGGGAGGTTCTGGCGCAGGTTGAGCAATCGACGGAGACTTCCTGGTCGGCGCTGATGGATCCGATGGAAGAAGTGGATCGGCTGTTTGAATACGGCTGGTCGCCGGTGGGGCATTTGTTGAGTGTGAAGAACTCCGATCCGCTTCGGGAAGCGCACGATGCTGCGATGCCGAAGATTGTCGAATTCAGCCTGCAACTGCGTCAAAGCGAAGCGATTTACAGGAAGCTGGTGGCTCTGAGAGAATCCGCGGAATGGTCGGGCTTCAGCGGAGCTCAGCAGCGAATCATTACTCGGATGATTCAAAGTGCAGAACTGTCGGGCATCAGTCTCACGGGCAAAGATCGCGAACGCTTCAATGCGATTGAGCAGGAACTGGCTCAACTGAGCACCGACTACTCGAACAATCTCCTGGATGCGACGCGGGCGTTCCATCTGGATCTCACCGATGCAGCTGATGCGGAAGGCCTTCCGACCAGTTTGCGACGCATGACCGCCGCAGCGTGGTCTCGTGCAGAAGAGAATAAGGACAAGCCAGCCGCGACTGCGGAAGCGGGCCCGTGGCGAATGACGCTTGATCATCCGTGCTTTGGCCCGTTCATGGAACACTGTCGCAATCGTGCGCTGCGTGAAACCCTGTACCGCGCCTACATCACACGCGCGGGTTCCGGTGACACGGATAACACGCCGCTGATCAGTCAGATTCTGAAGCTGAAAAAAGAACAGGCGACGCTGCTGGGTTTCGAGTGTTACGCGGACTTGAGTCTGTCTCGCAAGATGGCCGGGGATGTTTCGGCTGTACAGCAGATGTTCGACCGGCTGCTCGAAGCGTCTCATGAAGTCGCCAGGCTGGAACTGGAAGAAATTACTGAGCTGGCTCAGCAGAATGGCCACGAAGGTCCGTTGTCACACTGGGATGTTGCGTACTGGTCTGAGCGTCTGCGTGAACAGCGATTTGCGTTTACCGACGAACAGTTGCGACCCTATTTCTCGCTGGACCGCGTACTCAATGGCCTCTTTGAACTGTGCCATCGACTGTTTGGTGTTACGGTGAAGTCCGCCGATGGCAAAGCGCCGATCTGGCATCCGGACGTGCGTTACTATGAGGTCTTTGACGAATCGCAGCGACAGATTGCCGGATTTTATCTGGACCCGTATTCCCGTCCCACAGACAAACGCGGCGGAGCGTGGATGGCGGACTGCATCGCACGCTCGGTGACTCCACAAGAAACGCGGTTGCCTGTCGCTCATCTGGTTTGCAACAGCACGCCGCCGTCGGATGATGTTCCGTCATTGATGACGTTTCGGGAAGTCGAGACGTTGTTCCACGAGTTCGGACATGGCCTGCAGCATATGCTGACGACGGTGGATTTCCGTGATGCGGCGGGAATCAGCGGTGTCGAATGGGATGCCGTCGAACTGCCGAGCCAGTTCATGGAGAATTGGTGTCTGCATCGACCGACGCTGATGAAGATGGCCATTCACTACGAAACGGGCGAACCCTTGCCTGAAGATCTGTTTCAGAAACTGCGACAGTCGAAGACATATCGCGCGGCGACAATCATGCTGCGACAATTGCAGCTTGGCATGACCGACATGGCTCTGCATTATGGATATGATCCAAATGGATCTGAATCGCCGTTTGATGTCGAACGCCGCGTGTTGTCGATCACAAGTCTGCTGCCGCCTCTGCCGGAAAGCCGCTTTCTGTGTTCGTTCCAGCATATCTTCGCGGGCGGATATTCAGCCGGGTATTACAGTTACAAGTGGGCAGAAGTCTTGAGCGCCGATGCGTTCGGCGCGTTTGAAGATGCGGGACTGGATGATGAAGCGGTCGTGGCGACGACAGGTCGTCGGTTCCGAGATACAATTCTGGCCCAGGGCGGCAGTCGCCATCCAATGGACATCTTCCGCGATTTCCGAGGCCGTGAACCGGACCCGAACGCACTGCTCAGGCACAGCGGGCTGAAAAAAGAATGAGTCGGTCTGAAATCGCGAATTTGAAATCTAATATCCCGCCGGAATCCCTGACTCCTGACTCCTGACGACTTAACTATGCACACGCCAGTTGAAAAAACGTATGATGTCATTGTGATCGGCACCGGCCCTGGCGGTGAAGGCGCTTCCATGGAAGCGACGAAGCAGGGGAAACGTGTCGGTATCATCGAACGGATGCCGCAGATCGGCGGTGCATGTACACATCTGGGCACGATCCCCAGCAAGTCACTCCGCGCGGCCATCTATCGACTCATGGACGTCAACTCGGCCCCCGTGTTTCGCCAACTGGGCGTCAACCTGGAAGTCAGCTTCCGCGATCTGCGCCGCAGCGCGCAGTCGGTAATTGATCAGCAGGTGGGAATGCGGCGCAGTTTTTATGACCGCAACGACGTCGAGGTTCTCCGCGGTGACGCCGGTTTTCTCGACGCAAATCGAGTCCATGTGCAACATCAGGATGGCAGCACTACGATTGCGCACGCGCAGCATTTTGTCATCGCCACAGGTTCGCGGCCCTATCGTCCGCCGGAGATTGACTTCAGTCATCCACGCGTTTTCGACAGCGATACGATTCTGAATCTGCCGGAAACGCCAAAGTCGATGACCATTTACGGAGCGGGAGTCATTGGCTGCGAATATGCATCGATGTTCCGAAATCTGCAGGTCAAACTCAATCTCGTGAACACACGCGCCAAGATGCTCGAATTTCTCGACGACGAAATCTGTGACGCTCTGGCCTATCACATGCGCGACACCGGTGTTCGCATGCGTAACAGTGAAACATTTGAAAAGCTGGAGACATTTGATGACCATGTCGTGATCCATCTGAAGTCGGGTAAGCAGTTGAAGAGTGACATCCTTCTGTGGGCCAACGGCCGAACCGGTAACACCGACGGTCTGGGACTGGAAAATGTCGGTGTGAAACCCAATCATCGCGGTCAGCTGGATGTCAATCAGCATCTTCAGACTTCGCAGCCCCACATTTACGCCGTGGGCGATGTAATCGGTGTGCCGGCTTTGGCGAGCGCTGCCTATATTCAGGGGCGTTTCGCAGCGCGGCATCTGGGAGAAGGGGGCTCAGAGCAGTTTCGCATTGAGGATATACCGACTGGCATTTATACCAGTCCCGAGATCAGCAGTGTCGGTAAGACCGAAAGTGAATTGACCGACGCATGTGTTCCTTATGAAGTCGGGCATTCGATGTTCAAGAATCTCGCGCGGGCTCAGATCATGGGACGTCCGGTCGGGATGCTGAAGTTATTGTTCCACCGCGAGACGCTGGAGATCCTTGGCGTCCACTGCTTCGGCGTCAATGCGTCGGAAATCATTCACATCGGTCAGGCCATTATGGCTCAACCCGGCACTGCAAATTCACTGCTGTACTTTATCAACACCGCGTTCAACTATCCGACCATGGCAGAAGCATATCGCGTGGCTGCGCTGAATGGTTACAATCGCGTGAAGTGATGATCGGCGCGGAAGGTCATCACGGATCCTGGGGTATAACTCGTTACTGGGGAGATAATTTGATGCATTCAATTTGCGTGACCCGTATTGTGATCGCCATAACCATCCTCTATGCAGGTTTCGCGACGGCTGATGAACCTGTGAAGCCGATGCGAATCGGCATGATCGGGCTGGACACTTCGCATTGTCTGGCGTTTGCCGAATTGCTGAACAAGCAGGAGCCCGATCCGGAAGTGGCAGGCTTTCGAGTTGTGCTCGTGTATCCCAAGGGAAGTCCTGACATCGAAAGCAGCGTCAAGCGTGTGCCCGAGTACACAGAGAAAATCAAAGCCCTTGGCGTTGAGATCTGCGATGACCTGGACACCATGATTTCGCAAGTCGATGCCGTGTTGCTTGAGACCAACGACGGTCGGCCGCATCTGGAACAGGTGGCACCTGTCCTGAAGGCCCGCAAGCCGGTCTTTATCGACAAACCGATCGCCGGTTCACTGGTCGATGCGATCGCCATTTTTGAACTTGCGAAGCACTACGATACGCCGGTCTTCAGTTCTTCGTCGCTGCGATTTTCTTCAGCCATTCAGGAAATTCGCGGTGGCTCCATTGGGCAGGTCACGGGTTGTGATGCGTATTCACCCTGTTCACTTGAAGCGACTCATCCCGATCTGTTCTGGTATGGCATTCATGGATGTGAGGCCTTGTTTACCGTCATGGGCGCAGGTTGCGAATCGGTGGTACGCACTTCCACCAAAGACTTTGATCAGGTGACGGGCGTCTGGGCCGACGGTCGGATCGGGACGTATCGCGGTATCCGCGCCGGTGGGTCGGGATACGGCGGCACTGCGTTTGGAACCAATGGTGTCGCTTCTCTTGGCAAGTTCGACGGTTACCGCCCGCTGGTTATTGAGATCGTGAAATTCTTTCGAACCGGACAAGCACCGGTTTCGGCTGAGGAGACCATCGATTTGTATGCCTTCATGGAAGCAGCAGACGAAAGTCAGCGCCAGGGGTTTGTTCCCGTGAAGGTCGCGGATGTGAAAGCGGCAGCAGTCGAGGCCGCATTCCGGAAGGTCGCGGCCCTGACAGCGACAGATGCGAATTAGCCGTAGACGCCGTTGGCGAGCGGGATGCGTCAGCTTCCCGGTACATTGCGATTCCTGTGTTCCTGCATCTTTTGACAGTGGGCGATTGTCGCCTAGAATCCAACCTCGGTTTGCTCGCAAAGCAGGCAAAAGCCTGTACTCCAACCAACAGTCGTCACCGCACGTCCAGGAAAGTATGATTGATGAAAGCCATTGCCGTCCATCCCGGAACTCCCAACAGCGTGCATCTTGCTGAGCTGGCAAAACCAGCAGTGACTGATGTTCCCGATGGTCGCGGGGTGCTGATTCGAGTTCTCAAGGTGGGGGTTGATGCCACAGATCGTGAGATCAACGACGCACTTTACGGCAACGCGCCCCCGGGATACGACTTCCTTGTGATCGGGCATGAGTGTTTTGGCATCGTGGAAGAAGCTGGTCCGAACGTGCGCCGAGTGAAAGTCGGTGATTACGTGACGTGTACCGTGCGGCGTCCCGGCGGATCGATCTATGATCGCATTGGCCGCTCAGACATTACCAGCGAAGAGCAGTATTACGAGCGCGGGATCAATCTGCGGCATGGCTTTCTGACCGAGTACTTTGTGGACGATGAAGAATTCGTCGTCCGCATCCCGGTGGGACTCAAGCATCTGCACGTGCTGGCAGAGCCCATGAGCTGTGCGGCCAAGGCTGTTGATCAGGCAATTCTGGCTCAAAAGCGTCTGCAGGTCTGGGAACCAAAGCGAGCCTGGGTGACCGGTTCCGGTCAGATTGGTTTGCTGTCGACATTGATTCTGCGGTTGCGGGGCATTGAGGTCTTTACACTGGCTCGCGGCCGCAAACCGAACCTCAAGTCGGAAATCGCCGAAGGATTTGGCTCAACTTACATCAGCACGCAGGATTATTCACTTAAGGAACTCGCGGCCAAACACGGAAAGCCTGATCTCATTATCGAAGCTACCGGCAGCAGCGAGATTGCATTTGAAGCCATGCAGATCCTTGGTCACAACGGCTGCATGGTCTGGACGAGCATCACTGGCGGAACCAGGAAGGCAGTAGTCCCCTGCGACAGTATCAATCTCAATTGGGTATTGGGGAACAAACTGCTCGTCGGATCGGTGAATGCCAACTTCCGTCATTTCGAATCAGGAATCGCGGACCTGGCTCTGGGTGAAGTGACATGGCCCGGCGTGATTCAGAAGATCCTGACGACACCCGTGCAGGGCCTGGATAACTACAAAGAGATGATGCGTCTGTTGGTCGAAGACAAGGAAGCCCTGAAGGTTTACGTCAACGTGGCAGACGGCTGAGTCCGACTTGAGCCAATTTGCCTGAAAACCGGCTGATATTGCACGGCGTCCTCTGAGAACGGTTGAAATCCGGCAGAATCTGCTGGTGCAGGGACGGTGCGAACATTTACGTGTCGATCCCTGCCGAATCGGCGTTGCCTGAAAATTGCAGCAACAGGTATCCTGCGTTCCTCTCCAATCTCAAGTGCTTTGAACTGCTCTGGGAAATGGAGGCAGGAACTAATAGCCGATGGCCCACAGCGTGCTCCGTATTATTGGTTCCGGCCCCCTTTTTCCCCGGATTCAAAGTCCCCGACATTTGATCTCTCAGCACTCTCACCTTTCCAGATTCCTCTGAAAGGCTCCTGTCATGCGCTCCTTCAAGTTGCATCTGCAGCTTCCTTGCTTTGTCGTATTGATGGCCATCAACGCCGGTGGCTGTACCACAATGAATGGCTATGCGACGAATTCGTCAGGCATGGGCTATTACGAACAAGGGAATTACACGGCAGCTGCAAATGAGTTTCAGCAGGCGATGCTGGCGAATCCTGCGAATCCCGACTACGTTGCAAACTTCGCCAAAGCAAAAATGAAGCTGGGCGACTCGCAAGGCGCGGAACAGATGTATCGCCAGGCGCTGACCATGGCACCGTCACATCAGCCGTCCTATCACGGACTGGCCGAAACGATGATTGCACAGGGACGAAGCGACGAAGCGGCGAGCTTGTTGACGACCTGGGCAGGAACTCAGCCATACATTCCTGAGTCCCATGTCGAACTGGCATGGTTGCAGCGAGAAATGGGTCAGTCCGACGCGGCGGCTCAATCATTGCAACGAGCGCTCCAGGTCAATCCCGGTCACACGACCGCACTAGCGCACCTGGGTCAGTACTACGAAGAGAACGGACAACCCGATCAGGCCGTCGCGATCTATCAGCGATCGCTGCAATCAGACTGGAACCAGCCTGAAGTTCATTCTCGCATCGCTGCGGCATCACAGAGCGCAGGTGCGGCAAGCCCGATGGCCGCAACCGCGATGGCCCGCGGCGTGCATCCTTACAACGTGCCTCGCCAACGGACCGCCTTTGGCCCGCCGTCGCGCGGTGCCCGCATGGCTCAGATGCGGATGGCACAGACTCAAATGGCCATGGGTGGCAATCCAATGGATGGCGGTCAAATGGCTGCCGCTCCGAACATGAATCAGAACGCGATGTCTGTCCATTACGCGCCGAGCGACATGCAGATGGCAGGAAACATGCCGTCATCAGGTGGCTGGCAGTCCGCAAACCCCATCATGGATGTGCCGCCGGATCAGACCACATCCATGTCATTTGGCACCGGAACATCCGGCACCGGAATGCCCGAGATGCCGTCGTCCGGCGAAGAATGGTCATTCGAAACCACGTTGCCTACGGCCACTCCTGCTGCAGTTCCTCAGGACTCGACTCCCAACACGGCTGTCGCTCCAACCCCGGACCCTGCGTTCTCAACAACAGAGTCGTCGGCACCCGTTAAGAACGTCTCCTGGTCCGCCACCAGCACGAAAACGCCGATTTCCGGTGACGCAACAAACGAACCGCCACTGGTCGAGGCATTTTAGCAATCTCATATTTCATCACGGACACTTCGACAGCAACTACTCTTTCGTGAGAGTGCATGTCTGACGCAGCATGTAGCCGGAGCAGAACCGCACAAGTCCCCAGGACACACTGCTTGCGGGGACTGAAACGGTGGCAGTGACCGACGTTGTTGAGTCCACGATCATCACCGTGGCTCCGGTCCCCATGCCGGCGATATTCATTTGCCGTAATCCTTCAGCCTGAGCCTGTGCAGCGGTGCCTCCGGGAATTATCAGTTTGCGAGCCGCTTCATAAGATGCATTGCCTGCAGTCTGCCGAGCAGAGTTTAATGCAGTCAGTTCCAGGCCGCCCAGAAACAGCAGGAAAATCAGAGGAGCAACAATGGCAAACTCAACCGTGAGCGTTCCTTTCCGGTTGAGTCCATGGCTGGATTGTCGATGGCAGATATGCCGCATTGAACACATCTAAATGTCTCTCATTTATTGACGTTGTCGATCAGTCAGTCAAAACGATCGGAAGTGATCGTGCCAGATCACGAAATGCCTGCTGAAGCTGTGCAGCGTCGCTGGTGGGGTAATACTGACCCCGGTAATGGAAGCAACCTGAGTCAACGTAGCCTGAGTACTCGTCAGCATGCTCACGCAGTGGATCGTGATCCCGGCAGCGGATGCATCCTGCGCCGCCAGGACGGGATCACGCCCCGCATTCCACTCACCGTCGGTCAGGAGAATGATGACCTTCTTGGAAAGGGAACGACCGTTGGTCCCGGTCAACACCTGGACAGCCTGGTCAAGGCCGGCAGACAGAATGGTACCGCCTCCAACAGCACTGGCCGACCGAGTCGCAATTGAGTTTTCAATGGAATTACGATTGCTCGACCAGCTGAAATTTGCGGCTGAGGGCAGCTTGAAGTCTGTATCAACCAGAGCGTAGTTGGTGTAGGGATAATATGGCAGTGTCATGGCACTGCTCCACGTCACCAGAGCAGTGCGCGGCGGATACTGAAACTGGCCAGCCTCATGGCCAAAGGCGACCTGACGGAAAAAATCACTAATGAGTATTCCGGTACTTTCGGTGAGATCAAGAACGATTCCAATACCA
>JANOUN010000497.1:0-4824 GCA_031416875.1 Planctomycetota bacterium
GCAGCGTTTTTCCGGACCTGAAGCTGCATTAGACGTTTGATCCGTTCCCGAACTATGACTTTTGCTAATTGGCAATGTGGGAAACACTGGCATTTCAGGATTTTCTGGTCGAAAGTTGTGCGCATTGGCCGGATCGCACCCCTTCGGATTCAATCCGCACGTTGATGTCACGAGATTTGCTTGGCTATCAGAGTTACTCAAGGAACAAAACAACTTTCGCTTTGGCCTCAACCAAATCAAAAGCCAGTCAATCATTGATGGCCTAAACGGCATCAAATACGCGGTCGATCATCCAGCCGACCATATTTCCCGATGAGGTCACGTTGTCAAGCAAATTCAAAGAAGGCACGGTTCGGCAAGTTACAGTTAATGCCTATGAACGCAACGAAAAGGCAAGGGCTGCGTGTATCGCACACTACGGTGCCCGTTGCATCATTTGCGGCTTTGATTTCCAAACACAATATGGTGATATCGGCATTGGGGTCATTCACGTTCATCACTTGAAAATGCTTTCGGAAGTCGGTGTGGCACACTGTGTCGATCCAATCAACGATCTTCGGCCAGTGTGCCCGAATTGCCACACTGCAATCCACTTGGACAATCCTCCGCGAAGCATCGAGCAAATCAAAGAATCGCTGGCGTGGGATTTCTGGTGACTGCAAAAGGCGGCGAACAAGGGGGTCAATCCGAGCGGCGGATCGGGCTGGATTCAGAATCGAAGGTTCCTGCCTGCCGCCGGGGTACTTTGGGCGTTCGTCCGCAAAGTATGCAGAACTTACGGTTGAGCCACTATGAAGAAGACAATCAAAGTTAGCTCAACCCCCGTCACCGCCGCGACATCCCTCGACTCAGCTGCGGGATTCGTCGAACGCACCGAAAGCGTGGCTGAGCGCGTAAATAAATGGTTCATCGAGCCACTCAGACGAATGAAACGTTCGGAGGGATTTCTGGTCCTGCTAGTGCTCTTTCCCTTATACGAGAAACATCTACGGAACCGACATCAAATGGCTGGTGATTCTTTTTCGGAGGGAAATAAGATCTTCCGCGTCATTGGACGACACCTAAAATTGAGCGAGAGTGATGCGTACAAATTCTGGACGCATGTTAGGAATGGCCTTTTGCACCACACGGCACCTAAGAATTCGGAAAGCTTCGAGTACGGAATCCGAGACGAGGGCTCGCCAGTCGAGAAAATTGCCAAACACTTTTGGATCAATCCGTATTCGCTTCGCGATCGACTTCTTGAAGAAATTGAACCAGACACGCGCACTTGGAAAAAGGATGACGTCCCACTTGCAAAAACTTTTGACCGTATCGAACTTTAACACACTGAAGTAGTTTCAAAGCTCGTCCAAAGGAGCCAGACACTTGCCGAAGGGAATTGTGCGGCCTGACTTGGACGTTGGGTAATTAAAACCAAAACAAAAAACAATACAAACTCCCGCTCAAATGTCTGTTGTGTCTTCGATGGTCAACCGCCGTTGGATGCTGCAACAACATCGGTTCGTATTCAGTACCCAAAAGTGAAGGTTCGCAACTTATGAAAACCAAGTTTACATACTGGAAGGAGGCAGACGGCAGGTATTTAGGCTATTTGAATTCTCACCCCGATCACTGGACGCAAGGTGATAACTTAGATGACCTCAAGGAGCACCTGCGCGACCTTTACGAAATGTTCTCCACAGAAGATATTCCAGGCATCAGGAAAGTCGAAGAGCTAGAGGTAGCATGAAACGCCGTGATTTGGTCGCTGAACTCGAACGCGCTGGATGTGTCCTGTTACGCAACGGTGCGAGGCACGACATTTATCATAATCCAGCGAGCGGAAGATCAGAGCCCGTGCCGAGACATCGCGAGGTAAATGAGCTGCTTGCAAAGAAGATATTGAAGTCATTAGTGCCGGACGGAAGGTAAACCGGAGCTACCTCGGTGGCCTCTGATCGCAAAACGACAGAATAGGAGCCGACCGAAATAGGAGCCAGACACTTGACAGAGGGCATTTTGGCGCTGGCGGCTGATGAGCGCGTCGTCGAACAAAGGGACGAACGCGAGCAGCGGGAGTTCGCGTTGTCGAGCAATGCAGGCCGCACCGAGCAAACGCGGCATATGCCGGAACGGCGACCGACAAGTGAACACACGTCTCTTGAAATGTAGGTTGGACATTCTTGTCCGACAGCGTTTTGACGGGCAAGAATGCCCATCGTACCCCAAAATCAACCATTGACAGGGCACCAGCCCTCGGGAACAAATCGCCCTCATTTTCTCAATTGTCAAAAACAATTCCACACGATCTGGCCGAATTCGGGTTGCTGGTCGCCTGTTTCTGCACTCAATGCTTGACACCTGCCGCATAAAAAATACGCTGCATCATTACCAACCGTTCAGAATCGACGGAATCCTCTTCCGTTTCCCACTGCGTTTTTCTGAACACGACCACCATCGATCGACACGAAGTCGATGCCTACCTAATTTGCCGGAGTGACCGCATGAAGTTCGCTCAGTATCCTGCTGCGTTGATGACCATCTTCGCTGCGCTGTGTCTCCCTGGGTCATTTGCCGTCGCTGCAGATGCAAGGATTGAATTGAGTCCGCTGGGTGAAGGTGACATGATCGCCATTCGCAGTCGTGACGCGCGACAGCAATTGATCGTCACCGCAATTGCCGAAGACGGCAAACAAGCCGATGTGACGCGCGATGCCGCATGGGTCGTGTCCGATCCAGCGGTGCTGATGGTCGATGCCACCGGTATGGCGGTCCCGTCCGCCGACGGCGACATCACTGTCACCGCGACGTACGGTGACAAGACCGCGACTGCTCATGTGACGGTCAGCGGTTTCGCTCAGCCCATGCCGATCAATTTTCGAAATCAGATCGTCCCAATCTTCACGAAGCTGGGGTGCAACGGTGGTGGTTGTCACGGCAAGTCAGGCGGTCAGAACGGATTCAAACTCTCGCTCCTTGGATTCTATCCGGAAGACGATTTTGAATTCCTGCGCAAAGAATCCCGCGGTCGCCGGATCTTTCCTGCCATCCCGGGTGAAAGTCTGCTGATCAGGAAGGCGGTCGGACGCAGTCCACACGGTGGCGGCAAGCGGATGGAAACCGGAAACTACGAATACAATTTGCTGGTGCAATGGATCGAACAGGGAATGCCATACGGTGCCGACACCGATCCTTATGTGGCCGGAATCCGCTGCGTGCCGGAGACACGCACAATGACCCAGAAGTCTCAGCAACAGATCGCCGTCATCGCCACCTACAGTGATGGGACAACGGAAGACGTCACACGCATGGCACTGTTCGAGCCGAACGAAGCTGAGATGGCGGAATGCTCAACGACAGGGCTCGTGAGCACGCTCGACCTGGCTGGCGAAGTGGCCATCATGGCTCGTTATCAGGGACAGGTAGCCACGTTTCGAGCCACCGTTCCTCTGGGTGCGGACACATCAAATATGCCGGAGCCGATCAATCTGGTCGACACGGCAGTCTTTGGCAAACTCAAACAACTTGGCATTCCGGCATCAGAAATCTGTGATGACGCCACGTTCCTGCGTCGCGTGTCGCTGGACATTGCCGGCACATTACCCTCAGATGAGGAAGTGCGAACATTCCTCGCGGATGCTTCGGCTGATAAACGAGACCGTTTGATTGATCGGCTGCTGGACAGTCCGGCCTATGCGGACCAGTTTGCCAACAAGTGGAATTTCGTCCTGCGAAATCACAAAGAGAACGGTGAAGACACTCCCGGCACGATGCTCTTTCATCAATGGCTGTGGGACCGGATGTACGACAACACGCCGTATGATCAGTTCGTTCGCGAAATTGTGACGGCGTCCGGTGATCCGCAGATCAATCCCGCCGTCACATGGTTTCGTGATGTGGACAGCACCGAAGAACAGGTCGAAGACACGGCTCAGTTGTTTCTTGGGCTTCGAATTCAGTGTGCTCGTTGCCACCATCATCCGTTTGAGAAATGGAGTCAGGACGATTACTACGGCATGGCGGCGTTTTATGGTCGCGTGGGCAAAAAGACGATTCCGAATGCATCAGCCGGACTGCGAGATCGCCGCGTGTTCCACAATGAAGGAGTGGCGACAGCCAGCAATCCGCGTTCGGGCAAGGCTCTGAAACCTACGGGACTCGGTACTCCGGCCTACGACATCCCTGCCGACAGTGATCCGCGCGTTAAGCTGGCGGACTGGATGAGTGATCCGCAAAATCCGTTTTTCGCCAAATCGCTGGTGAACCGTTACTGGAAACATTTCTTCAGTCGCGGCATCGTCGAACCGGAAGATGATATGCGAGCCACAAACCCACCATCGAATCCGGAACTGCTGGACGGGCTGGCATCACACTTTATTCAGTCGGGGTTCGATCTCAAAGATCTTGTTCGCACGATTTGTCGTTCACGAACGTACCAGTTGAGCGCACTGCCGAATGAGTTTAACGCCAACGACAAACAGAATTTTTCGCGGTACTACCCGCGTCGTCTGAGTGCGGAAGTCTTGTACGATGCGTTTCATCAGGTGACTGACACGGGAGAAAGTTTTGGCGGTATGCCTGCCGGTACAAAAGCCCTGCAATTGGCCGATGCATCAAATTCGACCTACTTTCTGCAGGTCTTCGGACAGCCAAAGGGTGACACAGCCTGTGAATGCGAACGCAGCATGGATGCAAATCTGGCTCAGAGCCTGCATCTGCTGAATGGCAAAGAGATTCAGGACAAGATCGCCCGCGACGGCGCCCGTACGGCGCGGTTTGCAGCCGAAACGGAACGGGCAAACGAAGATCGCGTAAAAGAACTTTATCGTTGGGTCTTCGCAC
>JANOUN010000498.1:0-2251 GCA_031416875.1 Planctomycetota bacterium
TGCTCCCACTTGACCTCATCTTCTGAGTTCGACGAGTCATTGTCCGGAGTCGGTGTGCTCATCACAGACCGGCTCGACGTGGATTTCTTTTTCGGTGGCTTATCCACGGTAAACCACAAGGCCGCGAGTGCATTGATCGACCAGTCGAGCAGGCGGGTCGGTATACCGTAGTGCTGGGCCAGGGCGAGCCAATCCCAATCAGAATCCGGCCTGATATTGAGGAAAGGATGACTTCGCCGCTTGAGTTGCCGGAACATCCGCTCTTCAGCAAGGAGCAGGCTGTCAGTATTCGCCTCATTGCTCTTTCTATAGAGCGGATCCCTCTGACGTTTGTTCCTTCCGACGTCAGCTATCGACGGGAGGAGCTTCCACTCCCGATCTGATTGCCCGCGGAAGAGAATCGTTCCATGACCAAAAATGGGTTTGTTCAGGTATGAAATGAGGTCGCCGACGCTCGTGAGAAGTTCGTCCTTGTTCTTCTTCATACAGAAGTCCTTTTAAGCTGCCTCATCCGAGATGTCCATTGCGACACACGCGACGAGCGTGATCGGCGATGGTCTTTGTTGCAGCCGTACTATGAAGGCCAACGACTCGCATCACTGGGCCGGCGGTTAAGGCTCTCCATGCGCAAAAGACTTATTCGCCGGCTCCAGTGCATGCGTTTGTTCGACCATTTTCTGGTACAGGTATTCGGGAGCAAGATCAGCGTCGTTCTCCCACCGGATTGTGTGAAGGATCGGCGAGACCTCGAATTTCTGGAATGCCCGGAGGTCCCTGAGTGGCTCAAACATCGGGCCCCAAAGCGAGTCCGTGAGATCGACCGTTCCTTTCTTGCCATTGCTAAAGGCGATTCGGACGCGGTGTCCGTCAACGTATTCCGCTGCCGTGACTTCAAGCATCGTCCATTACTCCAGTGGTGGTATTCGGTTCAGCGGATGTGCTGCTCCGCGAGTTGCCATTCGGCAACGAGTTCGTCGCGATAGAGTTCGTACCATTCCAGCAGCGACTTGAGTGCGCGTCTGGGAAAACGACCTTGAACGATTCCCGTATGGATGTCGACGGAGACCTTGTATTCGCCATACTCCGCATGGAAGTGCGGTGGGCGGTGATCGTCGTACAGCATATAGACGACGATTCCAAGGAATCGAGAGATTTCGGGCACGTAATTAGTTCTCTGATTGTCTGGTCGAACGATCCGTTATGCAGAAACGCGCCAAGTTGCAGGTAGTGCAATGCTCCACAGCCGACGGCGATTTGTCAACACTACTGGTGGCTGTGTCAACCCAATTAGGCCAGAGTCACGCTAACGTCCAAGGTAAGCTGCACGCGCGAACGGGAATCGATGTCGGATCGCCGAAAAACGCCAAGTCGCCAGCGAGTCGCGTGTCAGCTTGACCGACTTGTTGGGCGATTGCTCGGTTGCGGTTCAGTCGAAAACCTTTCGGACGCCGAACGACTTTCAATTCGCCGACTGACCATCAGACGGCAGTTGTGACTTGTTGTTGTTCCGTGCTCGAATGGCCGAGCAGCTTAATGCTGCGCGACAGACAATCAAGCGGCAAGTTTGTGGTTGTTGGTTTTCGCGATGAGAGGCCACCGACAATCAACCCGACAGACAACACTCACCGCAATCCACTCCGTCATCGAGTTAGTGCAGGTCCATCCTCTTAATCCTGCCGCCCTCGGCACCGGCCAGCGGGTGGAATACGACGAACGCCGCCTTATCAAGTTCGTGTACGATTCCCTTCACTTTGCCGATCTCCAGTCGAGTGACCACACAATACAGAATTTCGAGTTCCGTGCCGCTCATTCCGCCTCGCCCCTTGTAGACCGTGACGCCCCGCCCAAGCTCGCGCGTAATCCGTTCGCGAATTGCAGCACTGTGGTCCGATACGATTGTGATGGCCGTGTATTGATCGATGCCGTGCAGCACAAAGTCGAGAGTTTTTGCTGCGGTGACGTATGTGAGAATCGAGTACAGTGCCTCTTCAACTCCCAGGACAAACATGGCGACGAGAAAGATCACCACATTGAATCCAAGGATCACGTCACCCACGCTGAGCAGGTTGCTGCGTTTGCTGATCAAGAGCGCCACAATCTCAGTCCCGTCGAGCACGGCACTACCTCGGACTGCCAGGCCGATTCCAGCCCCGATAAAGAACCCACCGAACACTGCGGTGAGCACCAAGTCTGGCGTGACATCGGGGTACGGAACGACGGCGAGTGTCAGGGTCAGGCCAGCGATCGCGAG
>JANOUN010000499.1:0-11337 GCA_031416875.1 Planctomycetota bacterium
GACGTCGATTGAAGTGATTCCGCCAAAGCCCGCACATGGGGAATCAGTTGTACTGAAGTCGCACTCGAAATTTTCTTCGACGCGGTCGGTCGCAGCGCTGGTTGGCTTTGAAGGCGATCGGTTGTCAAAATAGAATCGGACATAGCAGCTGACTCTCTGAGTCGAGACGGGGCACTCTTCTTCGCTGACCGAATCGATCCAGACCACGACGGTCAATTTCCAAACGAATGTCCGCCAAATGAGGCAGGTCGGGCTGGAGCCCGTCGGGTCGTTGCCGGTCGGGTCGGCTCAATTGCCGAAGCGATCCCGCCTGGACGTGCCGCGAGTGGTTGTGACCATTCCGCTGGCGGAGCCGCCTGATTATCAACGGGTTCGGTTGTCCGGAAACTGACAGTGCGAGTCTTCCGTTCTTCGATATCTTCGGCCGTCTGTTCGGCTCGAGCCGTCATCCATTCGGATTCCTCCGGATCAATGTCCGGAGCGTCATGACGCGACCGCATCAGCGTTCCGGTCGCGCGCCGCAGCTGGATGATCGAAAGAGCATAACTGGTCTGAGCGGTGACAAAGGCAGATTCTTCGTCTGCGAGTCGTTCGTAACCGTCGAGCAGGTCTTCCAGCAGCAGCATGGTAGAATCTTCGATCATCGGCAGGACACTGAATCGATCCTGCAGATAGGCGACTTCGTTCTGTGCGGCAACCATCGCCTGATATTTCCCCAGCATTTCGCGGTACGCGGTATCCACTTCGCGGTTTGAGATTTCAACTTCCGTCAAAGAAGTTTCCACGGTGACCCGAAACGCACTGATCGCGCGTTTGAGCTCCCATTGTCTCTGTTCCATCTTTGCCTTTGCAGCGCGATTTCCCAGCGGCACTTCAAATTCGAGTCCGACGGTATAACCCGGACGACCGGTATTGAACTGGTTTCCCAGCGAGTCTCCAATCTGCGTGCTGTTCTGCAATCCGGCTACGTACGATGTGACCAGAAAATCCAGACGCGGCAGCAATTCGCTTTTGCTGACACCGATCCGTACGCTGGATGCTCTCATCTGACGAATGGCTCGTGAAATGTCAGGACGATTGACGAGCGCTGTTTCCAGTGTTTCCCGCAAGCCTGTCGGTGACGGCATGGAAGCGGGGGATTCGGAAGGCGTAAATTCCAGCGGCCCGCTGTTCAACATCGACGGATCGTTGACAAGCAGTCGCAAACGAGACTCTGCGTTACGAATGTCCGTCACCGCTCGCTGCATGCGTGATTCGGCCCGCGCCACGGCGGCGCGAGCCCGCAGGATCTGACGCGGAATGGTATCAACCTGATTTCGTCCTTCCAGGGTCTGCAGGACGCCCTGAGCGGACACGAGCAGTTTCTGACGCTGAAAAAACTCGGCCCGAGCCCGATAGAGACTCCAGTACGCATCGGCCACGTTGAAGAGGTGCGTCTGCAGTTCCTGCAAAGTTTCATCACTGGCCACGTTGGAATTAATGCCTGCCAGCACAATCTGATTTTGGTTATAGACGACACCCGCCTTGCTCAACAGCGGCTGCCGGAAGCTGAGTTCCAATCGCGTCGTGGACTGCGGATTGGGTTCCAGAAAAACCGAATTGTTGTACTGATGACCAATCGCCTGACCAACCTGGAATTCGCCGCCGGATTCGGTACGACGTCTGAAGCCACCCAGCGAATTCACTTTGTTGTCGACAAAGCGATTGGAATTGTTACCAGTCGTCAGTGTGCTGCCAACCGGGTCGTTGAGGTCGTTGTATTTCGCATCAAGGAATGCGCGCCAGTCGAATGCCGCTTCCTCCTGATGCACAATCGTGTATTGCACTTCCGGATCAGCCTGCAACACCTGAACCTGTGGCGAATGAGCCAAAGCCTGCTGCACGAGTGTTGCGACTTCGACGGGGAAGGTACTTGAAGCCAGCCCTGCACTCTGACGCACCAACGGATCCCACCAGGCCACGAAGTCGGTTGGTAATACGACAGACGGTGCCGGCGTAGGTGAGTTTTCACTGCCCAGGGGCATTTGCCCCGTGCGACCATAATACGGTCCCATCCATGCCGGGGCATCGCACTCCACCGTGGCTCGAAAGCCGGATGTTCCCGGTGCGTAGCCTGCATTGGCACGAACCGGCTGCGGCGCTGCGACACCTCGCGATACATGAGGCGCGGGGACTTCAAAGCTTTGTGCGTTAAAAGACGGCACGCTGTTTTCCGAATCGGGTTGCGCTGGTATTGCATGATTCATCGGCGCTGGCGATGCATCAGGTCGATACGGCGGCGGCACTTGAGGGACCGGAGGCACTTGCGGAACGGCCCCCGGACCGTCCGGTAGAATCACGAGAGATCCGCCCTCCTGAGTCGGTCGGGCAGAAGGCAAATTTCCAGAGCCGGATGAATGAACGACGACTTCTGTCGTCACACGATTGAAGTGTGCGGTGGACGGGATCGGCCCGGAGTTCCGTGACAGAACGGGACGCTGCAGGACAGCCCGGGGCTGTGCAGAGAGAACCGATGTATTGACGCGGCCATGATGGACTTCAGTTTCCCGCGACGCCTGTCGCATGGCTGAGGCAGCCGGTGCCCGCCATGTCGGAATCGTTCCGGTCAGTACGTCGGCACCCCGCGGCACAATCATCATTCCGGAACTGTCAGCCGGATCGGCACCCGGTTGAGCGGCCTGGACTATGGATTCCGGCATCACATTCAGCGTCACACAGGCCGTGACCAGCGCCGCGCTACTCAGAATACAGAGTGTTCTGCGGTTCTGCATGAATCCACGCAGCAACCAGCAAATCTCGCTCGTCCGAGCGAAATTCGTGGGTAGTTCAGGATGTTCGGTCATGTGATTCATGGATGCTTACAGAATCTTTGAACGACAGATCGAGCGACACGCTGCTCCCAACGAGCAACGCATCGCACAATTCATGCTTTTCGAAGAATCGTCACATCCCACAAAGTTCATCCAGCGAATCGACCCATGGCACGCGCGGATTATCTGGATTCTCGGGAAATGTCAGTGCAATCTACCCGTTTTAACATCTGCCGATTCGGCTATGACATCAGTCCGATGGGTCCGATCAATCTATACTCCGCGCGGCCAGGACTGAGGGACTGTTAGTTTAATCGTAGGGTGCGTGAAGCGGAGCGCAACGCACCATTTGGGGAAAGCGTGAGGGACTGGTGTGTTTCGCTAGCGCTGCACACACCCTACATGAATCACTAAATCAACACACCGCTAGCCCCGGGTTGTGCATTCGGTCAGCACCGGCGGCTAGCGCCTTGCCGCTCACAAAACCTCAAATCTGACCGCGCGGAGTATAAGCCGTCGCATCAATCAGCACCGGCATCTTCTGCCTGTTGACTCGCCAGTTCTGACTCCAGAGTCGTTCGCAGATCGCGAAGGCGTTCCAGGTCGATACCATCCGGTTGATTTTCCAGGAACCAGTTTGCGTCATCAATAGCGTTTGTCAGGCGGCCAGTGCGAGCCCGCATTGCCAGCCGCTGCGCGCGGTATTTGGGATGCGTCGGTACAAGCGTCACCAGGGTCTCGAGATACCGCAGCACAGCCGCGTCATCGTTTTCCCTTTCTGCCAGACCCAACAGGTTGCCGATCAAGCGTTCGCAGATCTGCACCGGCGTCTGAGGCACTCGGAACTGCGGCAGATTTGGAACGCCGGCTTCTGAAAGCCGAGTGACAATCTCTTCTTCCGTAAGCCGTTTGCCCTGTTCGAACGGATCGATCATCTGAGAATCCGTCGGTGTGGCGACCGGCGTGAACTGCACGACAAAGTGTCCAGGCAAACCGATGCCCTGAATGTTGAGATTCAGCTGCCGACCGATCTCCATATAGAGCACCGAAAGCGTAATCGGAAGACCTTCCCGGTCTTCAATCACTTCGTTGATGTAGCTGTTCGCGCGAGTGTCGTATTCAAATCGACTTCCGTGAATGCCCAGTTCTTCGAAAAGATGTCGATCCATGGCCGCCAGGCGCGTGGCTTCGTCGGCATCTTTCGGCAGCGCATCACGAATCTCGTCGGCCATCTGCTGAACGCGATCGATGTACGTTTCCACATCCACGTCGGGATTATCCATCCGTGCAATCAATAACGCCGCTTTCAGCAGCGAAGCGTTGTTCGTGTCTGGCGGGACGTTTGCGTCGCCGGTGTCAGCGATACCGGGCAGGTTTGCCAACTGGGTGCGGATCGCGGATTCATGAATTTCCACTGCCAGTTGTCGCAAACGCCTGACTTTTTTCTCCATTCGGTCAGCCTCGGCAGTTAACCCATGCGCGGCCTGCTCACTGAATGGCAAGAGGCTCGTTAGCGCGCCAACGCCGGACGGATGATTCGGACTGATGCTCGCAACGGCATCATTGATGGCTCGCTGAGCGTCATCGGGCAGCGGTTTCGGCAGCAGATCTGCGCCGGTCTGGAATCGCCGAAACTCGGCCGGTGTGCCTCGAAACGCTGCCAGTCCGACGGAGCCATGCGGAAGGACATCGTCGTGCAATTCGATGACTTTTTTGCCGTTCAAATAGCATTCGAAATGATCCTCATGAATTTGCACGATCAGCGTGTTCCAGTCCTGGACTCGATATGCGGCATGGGGTTCGTTGTGCAGAATTGTCCAGGATCCGACATCGGGGCCATCGAAACGCGTGAGTCGCATGTTGCCGGCGCTGGGATAAAAGGCGTAGTGCCGATCACCGCCATCGGAATGAAAGATAAGTCCTGCGGCACCCTGTTCGTAATCAAGTTTCACGTCCACTTTCAGATCAAATGGAAATTCCGGGCGCGGACTCTGGCGCACGCACAGAGTTCGACCGCCAAACGACGTACCGGCACCATTGACAATGATTCTTGCGGAACGCTGTTTCCATTCAGCCCCAAACAAAGTCGACCACAGGCGAGCATCCAGCGCTCCGATCGTTTTCCAGCGCGCCATGGGTACGGGGTTTGGTTCATCGATCAGTTGTCGAATGAGCTTCGCTGGCATCGCATAGCCTACGCTGTTCTGGACAACGGATTTCATCGTGACCAGGCCGACCACCTGGCCGTCGGTCGTCAATACCGGACCTCCGCTGTTGCCCTGTTCGATAGGCATCGCCAGTTCCAGCATTCCGATCCCGTCAATTTCATGAATGCCGGAATACACACCGCTGGCCAGCTGATTGCGTTTACCGAGTGGGTGTCCCAGGGCAAGCAGGGGGCGATTCTCAGTGATGTCTTCGGCAGAAAGCGTCAATGGTTTCAGAGTTGTGTTGTCGATCCGAACGACGGCGAGATCCAGTTGACTGGACGACGCAAAGACCTCAACGACCGAGGCGGTACTGCCGTCAGGAAGTTCCACGACAAAATCGCGGCCGTCACCGATTACATGTCTGGCAGTCACGATCAATCCCGGCTGATCGACCGCAAAGCCGGCGCCGACACCGGACTCATCACCCGCGCGATTTGTTGCCCGTACAACGACCAGTGATTTGAGAATCTGTTCGGCAAGCGCCTGCTGAGTTTGTTCTGTGTTCGCGTTTTTTGTATCACCCTGGTCTGTTTGGGCGTCGCATGTTGTTTCGTGGCTGAGGAGGATGATCAGCAGGAGCAACCGTCCCGCGCCCGACCAGGATTTCAATTCAGCACTCACAGGAATTCTCCGGATTTAAATCGAATTCTGCCATCTAAACCGCGTTCAGAATGAGATGCGGAGTTTTCTGTAGGGTGTGACAAGCGAGCAACGCGAGCGTGGGCACACCGAGGATTCAGCGCAAATGTGGTGTGCCTTCGCAGCTTGCCAGCTGCTTGTCACACCCTGCGAATTTCAAAACTCCGGATACCATTCTGAACCGGGGTTATGTTGTTTTTGGTGATTCCAGATGCCATGCCGTCAGTTGCTGAAATTGATGAGCGACCTGCAGAAGGCGACCATCGTGGAGCGCCGGGGCCTGTAACTGAAGACCGACGGGCAGTTTGTTCGCTGTCAGTCCGCAGGGGACCGAGATCCCCGGCAGGCCTGCCAGATTGGTGCTGATCGTGTAAATGTCGCCAAGATACATCGCCAGCGGATCGTTGAGTTTTTCTCCAAGGCGAAATGCGGGGGTCGGCGCGACTGGGCCAGCGATCACATCGACCGTCTTAAATGCGGCCGCGAAGTCGTCCGCGATACGGCGACGAACTTTCAGTGCCTTCAGATAGTAGGCATCATAGTAGCCCGCGGACAACGCATATGTCCCCAGCATGATGCGGCGCTTGACTTCTGCACCAAATCCTTCACCGCGACTCTGACAATACAAATCCACCAGATCATCAAACTTCTCCGCGCGATGTCCATAATGAATTCCATCGAACCGCGCCAGATTGCTCGATGCTTCGCTGCACGCGATCAGATAATACGTCGCCACCGCGTACTTTGAGTGCGGCAGCGAAACAGAATGAACTGTGGCACCTGCGGATTCGAAGACTCGTAAGGCTTCCCGCACGCGCTGTGCTACGTCAGCATCAAGTCCTTCCGCAAAATGCTCCTCTGCGATTCCGATCCGCAGACCCTTCAGTGGCTGATCGATCGTCGTCGTCCATGCAGGCGTGTCGACATCCAGCGATGTCGAGTCGCGTCGATCATGTCCCGCGATACATTCCAGTAACAGCGAGGCTCCGTAAACGTCACAGGCCAGCGGACCAATCTGATCCAGTGAACTGGCGTACGCGATCAAACCGTACCGAGAGACTCGACCATACGTCGGCTTCATGCCGACCACGCCGCAGAAACTGGCCGGTTGTCGAATCGAGCCGCCGGTGTCCGACCCAAGTGCCAGGGGGACCATGCCTGCAGCCACCGCGACTGCCGATCCGCCGCTGGAACCGCCTGCGGAACGATTATGATCCCAGGGATTGCGCGTCGGTCCGAAGACGGACGTTTCGGTCGATGAACCCATCGCGAATTCATCCGGATTCAGCTTCCCGAGAATCACGGCATCTTCCGCACGCAGCCGTTCAACGACGTGCGCGTCGTAAGGAGGTCGAAAGTCCTTCAGCATCCGACTGCCGCATGTCGTCGGAATCTCCTTCTGGCAGATGTTATCTTTGATACCGATCGGCAGTCCCGCCAGACGCCCGACGGGCATTCCTGCCTTTCGTCGGCGATCGATGTCGTCTGCCTGTGCGAACGCGCCCTCAGCATCGACAAAAATAAAGGCGTTCAGTTCACCGTTCAGCGCTGCGCTGCGGTCAAGGCACGTCTGCGTGAGCTGCCGTGCCGTGAGTACACCGGAGTTCAGCTGATGAATCAGGTCAAGAGTGGATGGGAAGTTCATCGTCGGTCGGCGCTGCGTTTCGTGTTATGGCTTAGCGTTGTTTTCGAAATCCAGCGTGCGCTGGCGTTCGTCCCTGGCTGACAATTCGCGATACAACAGGCTGGGTTGAATGTCCGAGTTACGCTGGTACTTGCCCGTGGCATACTCTGTGATCGCACCTTCCACCGTGTGGTAGAAGATCTGGCAGACCTGAACTCCGGCATAAATCCGAACGGGCTGCACGGCGAGCATTTCCAGTGTCCAGAATCCGCAGAAACCGACATCGCCGAAACCTGCTGTGATATGCACAAACATTCCCAAGCGACCGATCGAAGATCGACCTTCGAGCATCGGCACCAGGTTACGTGTTTCGGTGTATTCAACGGTGCGGCCCAGATACATCTGATTGGGTTCGAGGACCAGTCCTTCGGGAGGAATTGTGATGCGGCGATAGCGATTCGGTCGCTTCATATCGAGAACAATTTCTTCGTACACGAGTAATTCATCGTGCAGCCGCAGGTTGTAACTGTTGGGATTGAGTTGATCTTCATTGAACGGCTCAATCCCGATGTCGCCACCCAGTCGAGCTCTGATTTCGCTGCCGCTCAGAATCATGAAGCACCTGCCGGTTCGAAAGATTCGAAATCGGCCTATCCGTTACGAAGTGGAAATTGAAGGACAACCCGCATCACGATCGAGATCGACACCTGGTCAGCTCCGCAGCGTACGTGACGAACGGTTTGGATTCAACTGCGGCGAGCGCCTTCACGCTCTCCGCACCCTGACTCTCTGAGTCAAGTATTGCCGCCGTTGATTCCGGGCCACCGAGAGAACTGAGCCCGGCGAACATTCCGGCATGGCTTTTGAATTCCGGCCGGGCACACTATAGTCTGCCGTTGTTTGCAGTTTCAGTGGCGTAAGGCAGGAAATCCGTGGAAGACACCATTCAGGACCATCAACCGCAGCGATTTGTCGTCCGATACGGGGCGATGCGACTCCTGGGCGATTTCGAAGCACGCCGAAGCACTGTGTTTCGGCGCAATGAAGAAGTCGTCGTACGTTCTGAACGCGGCGTCGAATGGGGGACCGTGCTTTGTCCGGCAACCGAACGCACGGGCGAATACCTTGGGAATACCCGCTCAAATTCCGGGCGGATCCTCCGGATTGCAACCAGCGAAGATCGCCGCACTCGGTCTGAAACCGCGGAACGCGAAAAACAGTATTTCACGCAGGCCGCTGCGATGATTTCTGAACGACTCGTCAAGATGCAGCTCATTGATATCGAACAGATTTTTGGCGGCGAGCGATTGATTCTGTATTATCTGTCGGAAGGCCGCATCGATTTTCGCGAGCTTGTCAAAGGCATGGCGCGAGAATTCAATATGCGGATTGAAATGCGGCAGATCGGCATTCGTGACGAAGCCAAGCTGCTGGCCGATTACGGTGACTGTGGAAAGCCCCTGTGCTGCAACACGCATCTGCAGGAAATGCCCGCTGTCTCCATGAAAATGGCGAAACTGCAAAAGGCGACTTTGGATCCAAATAAGATTTCCGGTCGCTGCGGTCGTCTGAAATGCTGTCTGAGATATGAAAACGACACGTATGAACAACATCGCCGCGAACTGCCCCCCATTGGTGCCATGGTAATCACTAAGAGTGGACAGGGTCGAGTCATCTCGCTTGAACTGCTCGCCCGCAAACTCGTCGTCGTCTATCAGGACGGCCGACGTGTCATGACTGCGGAAAACGATATAGTCACCGTCATCTCACGAGGCGGAAAAACTCGACAGTCAGATGATGCCGAGAGTGACGAAAATTTGTAAGAGGCTCTTTTATCCGCGAGGCAAATGATTTAGAATCGCCACATACTGTTAAGAAACGATGATTTTCGGCAACCTCGCCTCTCAGGACGTTTCGAATGGGCTCTACCGCCAGCCACACCCGGGCAAGTTCCTACCATCCCAACGCTTTCAAATTTGTATACTCCGCATTGAAGTTTACACAGGAACAGTTGGGCCGTGATCGCAGGTCTGAAATTTCCGGCCACATCAGCGGGCCGGAGCTGCTCGACGGACTGCGGAAACTGGCATTGCAGCATTTTGGAATGCTCAGCATCGCAGTCTTCAAAAACTGGGGCGTCACTTCGACCGACGACTTCGGTCACATTGTCTTCGAAATGATCGAATCGGGTGAAATGCGCCGGACACCTCACGATCACCTTGCCGACTTCTTCGGCGTCTATGACTTCGACAAGGCTTTTCGCGAAGATTACACGCTGGACACCAGTGCGGCGTTCAGCAAACAGGTGTAAGTGATTTCGGTGCGATTATTTGACCGGTGCGATTATTTGACCGGCACGATCTCAAACACGTTCGCTTTTATCGCCAGTGCCTGAGTCACTTCGGCGTCCATGGCAGGTAATTTGGCAAGCTGCTCTGCGATGGCAGCCTGTTTAGCTTCCTCCAGTTTGTCACGCGGCACGGCGTTGTAGACCCAGCCAGGCACATTGGACAATACGATGCCACGGAAGATCGCGTCGTGGTGGAACTGATTCTTTTTCTGGATCGCATCGCGCACGGTTTTCACCTGATCAGCGATCGGACCGGCCGTCAATGCTGCGGTCGCCAGATTTGTTCCTGCCGCAAGTTGCTCAGCCGTCACTTGAGCGACTTTGGTCCCGCCAATTCGGACCTCATACGCCCCTGCCGCAAGTCCGGTGATGTGCAGATGATAGTCGTTGAGTTCTTCCAGGATCGGTGCGTGTGGCAGGATACTCATGGCCTCTGCCGGGAAAAACGGCAATGCCGCGTCAAGACGTGAAAAACTGATCCCGCCGTCCTTCACCGAGACTTTGTCGATCGTACAGTTGTTCGCGGTCACAATCTTGCTGCCAGCCGCATCGATCACTGCAGACGACACAAGTGACGGGAAGTGCAGACCTCTGAGAATCGAAGCGGCCATCAGTGCCTGACCGGGAGGGCCGGGATGCACGGCGTCGCCGGCGGTGATGCGTTCGTACTTTGGACCTTTGCTGCGGGCACCGTCCAGAGCTGTTAGGTACGGATGAAACTGATCAACGAACAGGCCACCGTTCTTTTCCGCAATCGCCTTCACGCCGTCCGAGAATTTTTCAAGCGTCTGATTGTAACCGACGAGCGCCGTTGGTCCCTGATCGCCGGTATCCAGCGGCTGCGGAGTCACCCAGGCGACGCGAATATTGGCAGCTTTTGCCTGATCGGCCATTCCCTGCAAGCCATCCATATACGGCTTGAACACGGCCTCGCTGAATCCACCGTAGCCGCCATCGTTCATTCCGAAATCCACAGTCATGGCTGTGGGTTTGTGGAGCAGCACGTCGCGAGGAAACCGCGCGTTACCGCCGACAGAACGATCGCCGCCGATGCCGACGTTTCGAAACGTCAGTTTCCACTGCGGAAAACGTGTCGCCGTCCACATCTCGACGTAATTGGAGTAGAGATGCTGCTCAGTAATACTGTCGCCAATCATGACAACGACATCACCGTCTTTGAAAAAGAAATCCTCCGCCTGTGCCGTGGCTGTCCCAATCACAGCCATGACAACCACGCACCATCGCACGATACTCGACATCAGAATAACTCCCCTCAATGAGTCGAAAGACACGATTCACAAGATCGCAACGGAAAGTGAATTGTGAGGCTTTCGACCCAATCAAGCAAGCCAGCGTGATGCCAGGGAGCGGTCGTTGATTTCGATGAGAGTCCAATCGACGTTGACTCTTGGCGCGGGCTTCGCCCGCAACCGAAACAAGTAAGCAGATTTCGCTGAAATCTGCGGTGCCGACTTCGGCGAAGTCGGCCTGCATTTAGTCGGCCTCAAAATGATGCGTTGCCAAAAATCTTCTCAGGAATATTCAACTCTCAACGTTTGCAGAGCAGGGTGCGAGACTCCTGTTGTGCCGCAGCCGTGGCATCGGGACTTCTCCTGGTGCTCTGTCACTCTTGCTTTGATGGATCGGGTGGCCGGGGCTGGACTGAGCGGAGCGAAGGAAGCCCAGGGGTTTCGGGCTAGCGCC